>NZ_LRDR01000120.1:0-324 GCF_001541635.1 Acinetobacter sp. LMB-5
AGGATGTTTATGTGCCATTTTTGTACTGTTGTTAAAGCTTAAAGTCAATTTTTCTCCATTTTTGTGTGCACTTGTTATGATTTTTCTCATGAAAATCGTTAAAAATCTGTTCTATGTAGCATAATTTGTTACATCAATTGTATTAGAATGTTGCTGGCCGTATATTGGCACAGAAAATTTTAGTTAAATCCTTATAAATTCGGGGCTAGAAACAAAAGTGAGGTTTGTTTGTGGACTCCGTTTGTTAACAAAGTGTTTACAATTATCTCCGAGCTTATTGCGAGTATTTGTTAATCAAATGTTAACTTTTGTACGTTTGGAAGC
>NZ_LRDR01000121.1:0-322 GCF_001541635.1 Acinetobacter sp. LMB-5
AGGTAATAGCAGCAGTATTAACGATACACAAACCTATACAATCGATACCACTGCACCTGATGCTCCAGTAATTAACCCGGTTAACGGGACAGACCCGATTACAGGTACAGCAGAACCTGGTTCAACAGTGACTGTGACATATCCGGACGGTAGTACAGCAAGTGTTGTAGCAGGACCGGATGGTACGTGGACTGTGCCAAACCCAGGCTTAAATGATGGTGATACGGTAACAGCAGTAACAGAAGATCCTGCTGGCAATACCTCAGGTCCAGCAACAGCTGTGGTTGATGCGGTTGCGCCGGTGGTTGCACTTGATGATGTG
>NZ_LRDR01000122.1:0-320 GCF_001541635.1 Acinetobacter sp. LMB-5
ATTATGAATATAGAACTTAATAACAAGATGTTGGGTAACGATCGAAATACAAGCAGCTATCCAGTGAAAATGTATTCTCCAAATCAAGTTTTGCTTTCAGTTTTCTTAGGTGGTCCTTTGGGTTTTCTTTATCTCATTTATAAGAACTTTGAGAGCCTTAATGATGAGAGTGGCAAGCTTAAGACGATTCTTTTTGGCTCCGTTACAACTTATATCATTACCGTTAGCAATCTATTTAATAGTGGTAGAGTCTTTGCCAGTATCACTGTTGTGTTATTTATTATTGTTTCTATATATGTAACTAATAATTTTCAGATGAA
>NZ_LRDR01000123.1:0-319 GCF_001541635.1 Acinetobacter sp. LMB-5
TTGCTGGCATGTTGGGCAAGTGATCCCATTGCGTTTGACGAACGGCACACCCTGCGTTTTAACGTGCTCTACCTGGCTATGGATGTACTGATTCACGTCATGCAAGAAGGATTCGATATTGAGTTGTTTCTTCGAAATTTTATCGAGGCTGCCTTCCCAAATCGCGGAAATGTCTGGTCGTACAATCTCATCAGGGAGGAGGGCGCAGAACTCTTGTCCCGCCTCGGTGGTTTTGTACACCGGATTCTTATAGCCTTTCTCCTTACCTAAACTCACTAGGTGCGTCAGCTTGCCTACCTTCTCGATGTGACCGCTTCGC
>NZ_LRDR01000124.1:0-319 GCF_001541635.1 Acinetobacter sp. LMB-5
TTGATACAGCTGCACCAAATACAGCTGGTGTTAACTTCACAGTTGATTCAGTAACAGCTGATAATGTGATTAATGCATCAGAAGCGTCAGGCAACGTTACTGTTACAGGTGTATTGAAAAACGTTCCGGCAGATGCAACAAATACAGTGGTCACTGTTGTGATCAATGGCCAGACGTATACTGCGACTGTAGATAGCACAGCAGGCACATGGACAGTAAGTGTACCGGGCAGTGATTTGGTTACTGATGCAGATAAAACAATTGATGCCAAAGTAACGTTTACAGATGCAGCAGGTAATAGCAGCAGTATTAACGATAC
>NZ_LRDR01000125.1:0-319 GCF_001541635.1 Acinetobacter sp. LMB-5
GTCTGCAGTCACGACATCTAGGTTTGCTACCGCTTTCGACATTTCTTCGTCGTTGCTGTTCAAACCAAGGCTTAGTAGACGGTTACGCACCAATACAAGCTCACCAACCATGTTCATGATGGTGTCTAGTGTCGAAGTATCAACACGTACAGTTGCTTCTGCTTGTGGCTTCTTAACCGCTGGCACTTTCGCTTCTTCTTTTACCGCAACCGGTTTTGCTTCTGGCTTAGGAGCTAGAGCTGGTGCAGGAGAAGGCGCAGCCGCTACTGGAGCTGGTTGAGGCGCTGGTGCAGGTTCTGCTTTTGGCGCTTCTGGTGCC
>NZ_LRDR01000126.1:0-317 GCF_001541635.1 Acinetobacter sp. LMB-5
AGAGCTCAAACCTATTGCGAAACAAGTCGAAGACGAATTACTCCAACTGAAAAATGTCATGCTGGTGGATCTCAATGCACCAGAAGAAGAGATTGCTATCGAAGTCGATCCGCTGATTCTTCGTAAATATGACTTAACGCTAAGTGATGTGAGCAACGCGATTCGTCGTTATTCAGCGAACTTTTCTGCAGGTGAAGTAAAAACCAACGCAGGTATGATCGCAGTACGTATTGAGAACCAATACTACCGTGGTGATGAGTTTCGCAATATCCCAGTTAAGCTGGGAGCGAATGGTGCAAAAGTTCTGCTACAAGACA
>NZ_LRDR01000127.1:0-316 GCF_001541635.1 Acinetobacter sp. LMB-5
TACGCCGCTTGGGGTGGTTTTGGTGATTTGACCTTTAAGGGGCGTTTGAGTCCCAGTCAATTTCAAGACCGTCGTACTTGGCGCGTGACCGCTCAGCAAGTGGTGAACGGTTATCCAAGACATCAGGCGCAAGGCGAGAACGAACGCACTTGCTCACTGACGATGCAGTTCAGCAATAAGTTTTGTGACATCACAGCAAGTGTTAAGACGCTGGATGCCATGGCAGATAACCAAGTACCTCGCGCCGTCGTGATTGGTGATGACATCAAAGGCAAGTTCACCATTCGCAGTCGTACGCTGACAGGCATGAAGACCA
>NZ_LRDR01000128.1:0-315 GCF_001541635.1 Acinetobacter sp. LMB-5
AGTGGCCACAGTTTCTTGAAGTGTTGCGCCCGAAAGGTCGTTACGCGGTATCCGGTGCCATTGGCGGTGCGATGGTTGAGCTAGACGTTCGCACTTTGTATCTCAAAGATCTCAGCTTCTTTGGTTGTACCGTCCTTGAGCCTGAAGTGTTTGGAAACTTGGTTCATCATATTGAACAAGGCAACATCAAACCATTGGTCGCACAAACGTTCCCACTTGAAGACATCAACCAAGCGCAAGCGGCATTCCAAGAGAAGGGACACGTAGGCAAGATGGTCCTTACCGTAAAGTAATGCCTATCTCTACACTGACAGG
>NZ_LRDR01000129.1:0-315 GCF_001541635.1 Acinetobacter sp. LMB-5
ACACCGTCATTGATGAGCTTAGCTCGAACAACTTCCAATAATGGGGAACTTTATGCAAACACAACAAGCTAACGCGCTGCTCGATACCGCCAAAGCGAACATTGAAAAAGCGCAACGACTTATCCAGGGGCGAACCACCCCACACATCAACACCAAAGCGATGCTAGGTCGAACGAACGCCACGCTTTTTGAAGGGCAAATGAACAGCGCACAACGTGCCTGTGTTCTTGGCTTTATGTTTGTGCATGCAATGTTCGTGATGCTTGGTATGACCGTACCTCTTCAATACCTGGCTTACGTGCTCGCCACGACTTA
>NZ_LRDR01000013.1:0-88166 GCF_001541635.1 Acinetobacter sp. LMB-5
TACGTGTGGCTTATTACGTTCAAACTTAGCCTTAGCCATGTTTATAGTCCTCGTTTACGTCGAACACAATTCTGAGCAAAAACTCAGCATCGACATATCGCCTAAAAAATCAAACACCCAATACTTGAAAAGCAGACTAATAAGCCTGCTTTTTAAATCTTTGTAGAAAATCTACTAAACTGTATCTGGAGCTCTTATCGAGATTTGAACTCGAGACCTCTCCCTTACCAAGGGAGTGCTCTACCACTGAGCTATAAGAGCGATTATCCTTCGATGGAGCGGGAGACGAGGATCGAACTCGCGACATGCAGCTTGGAAGGCTGCCGCTCTACCAACTGAGCTACTCCCGCACTGTGTTGGTATATATACCACTTCAATCGAAGTTAATGGTGGTGAGAGAAGGATTCGAACCTTCGAAACTTTCGTAGCGGAGTTACAGTCCGCCCCCTTTGACCGCTCGGGAATCTCACCATATCACACTTATTTCAGTGTTGTTCTTTACTTCACAACTACACACCCTTAAGATGGTGCCGGCACACGGATTCGAACTGTGGACCTACTGATTACAAGTCAGTTGCTCTACCAACTGAGCTATGCCGGCTCTTCTTAGTGTTTCGTACGTTTCGTATCGGAACGGTGTGCAGTTTAGCAAAACTTCCAAACGATGCAAGCGGTTTTTTTAAAAAAACCGCTAAAAACTCATAAAATCAATCCGTTTGATGATAATTCAACCGCTTTGATCACTGCGCGAGCTTTTATTTGCGTTTCATTCCATTCAGATTCAGGATTTGAGTCCGCTACCAAGCCTGCTCCAGCCTGTACATAGACCTTTTTATCTCGAATAACACAAGTACGGATTGCAATCGACATATCCATTTCGCCGTGCCATCCTAAATATCCCACTGCCCCGCCAAAGACACCTCTTTTCACAGGCTCAACTTCATCAATAATTTCCATTGCACGGATTTTTGGTGCACCCGATAAAGTACCTGCAGGGAAAGTTGCTTTGAATACATCTAGTGCATCGATATCATCACGAACTTCACCTTGTACATTTGAGACAATGTGCATGACATGCGAATAGCGCTCAATCACCATTTGATCAGTCACTTGGACCTTGCCAATTTTAGAAACTCGCCCAACGTCATTTCGACCAAGGTCAATCAACATTAAATGCTCTGCGATTTCTTTTTCATCAGAAAGTAAGTCTTTTTCTAAAGCAAGATCTTCTTCTTTAGTTTTTCCACGTGGTCTGGTACCTGCAAGAGGGCGCACTGTCGCAATACCATTTTCTAAACGAGAAAGAATTTCTGGCGATGACCCTACAATATGGAATGGCTTTTTATCAGTAATCGTTTGCCCTTGTACCAAGAATAAATAAGGCGATGGGTTCAAATGACGTAAAGCACGATAAACCTGTAAAGCCTCCCCATCGAAATCAGAGACCATACGCTGTCCCGGAACAACCTGCATCACATCACCAGCACGTATATATTCTTTAACTTTTTCGACTGTTTCTAAGAATTTCGCTTTACCAGTAATTGACTCAAAATGTGGAGGTGTATGTGGCTTAGCTTGCAGACTTACTGGTGTAGCTAACAATTGCTCTAATTGATCTAATTTTTGCTGAGCGTCTTCATAAGCATTACTCTGCTCTGTATCCGCATGAACAATTAAAAATAGAGTATCTTTAAGATTATCAAAGACTATGACTGTCTTTGATAGCATTAACCATAAATCTGGCAATGTAATTGGGTCAGCTGTAGGAACATTCTTTAAACGTGGCTCGATATAACGGACTGCGTCGTAGCCCAAATAACCAACTAATCCACCCGTAAAACTCGGTAAGTTTGGCAAAAGCTCAGCAGATGGCACTTTAAATTGCTTCTGAAATTCACGAATATACTGAAATGGGTCTTGGCAATCTTGTTGTGTAATTGAGCCATCAGCATGTTGTATAGACAGAACACCTGCATTACATGAGAAAACCGTCGACTCACCTAAACCAATCATAGAATAGCGCGCCCAATTTTCGCCACCTTCGACTGACTCAAATAAATAAGCTTGGGTGTGGTCTTTAAAACGAGCAAAAACAGATAAAGGAGTTTCTGTGTCTGCTAAGCGTTGGCGATAAACTGGAATCGTATTGTAACCAGCAGCCTTGAGTTGCTCAAATTGCGCTAATGTTGTCATGAATTTTCTCTAATATGGTTTCGATTTAAAAGTGTGTTTTTCTAGATTCGGTTTAGACACGCCATCGAAAAACCATACGCTTATTCATTCTGATCTCCATTTCATTCATTAGATAATTAACTCAGCAAGACTATCAACAACTTGCTGAGGTTGGCAATCATAGATATTTTCTCCATGATTATAGCCATAGCTAACCACAATACAATCAATTCCAGCACGACGCGCAGCCTCAATATCATTACTTGAATCGCCAATCATTAATGATTGTGAAGCAGATATTTTTAGGCTTTGCATGCAATGCAATAATGGCAATGGATGAGGCTTTCTCTCCGGTAAGCTATCCCCACCAAGTACGACTTGAAAATATGGAGAGAGCTGTAAAGCATCAAGCAAATCTTGGGCAAGTTGTACGGGCTTATTGGTAACGCATGCCATTTGTATGTTCAAATTTTTACAATGCTTTAAAAACTCGGTTACACCAGGATAAATTTGAGTATTTACACAGAGTTCTACACTATATATATCAATAAATTTTTGTAATAAGACTTTATGTTGTTCAGGATCTAATTTTCCAAAAACATGAAGCAGAACACTTTCACAGAGTTTTGAAGCTCCTTTACCCACCCATTCTCGTATTTGGACTTCTGTTACCAATGGCCAACTTAGCGCCTCTAAACTTAAATTCATAGACCGATACAAATCAGCAGCAGAATCAACCAACGTCCCATCTAGATCAAATAAAATTAAATCGCGCTTACTTAGTTGTGCAACAGACATCTTTTTTCTACTCAAAATTAAAAAGGCATGCGTTTAGCATGCCTTGATTGTAAAAGCAGCAACGGATTATTTAAAGAATAACCATGCCAATACAGCTAAAATTACTAAAATAATAATAGTGATTAAACCAACTGAGGCATTCTTTTGTTGCTCTTTTTCTTCAGCAACACGAGAAACCGGTTCATCAAAAGCGATAGGTGTTTGCTGTTGTGCATTAATATCTACACCCTCTGGAATAGGTGCAGGCTTTGGAATAGAAATATTCTGCGGCATACCATCGCGACGAACTTCTACTTCTGCGGCACGCTCTGCAAGGCTCGGCATTCCTTGATCGCTTAAATCTGGAGATGAGGTTGTATGTACAGGCTCAGCTTCAATTTCAGGTAATTCCGTGATTTTCTGTGCAGGAGCCAATACAGAAAATTTAAAACTAGCAAACTGAACAATATCACCATCATGTAGCTGCTTTTCTTGCTCAATACGAATATCGTTCACAAATGTGCCATTGGATGAATTAAGGTCTTGCACCCATAGCGCTTGATCTTTTAGAAGCAATGCAGCATGGCGACGTGAAATTTCAGCAGCTTGTAACAAAACATCAGCATCTTGATGACGCCCTACCAACATATCACGATCAACATTAATTTCTTGGCCAGTAATTTCACCAGTAATTGCTTGTAGTTTCCAAGTCATGCGTATGTCCTATTCATTTTTTATCAATCATAACATGCTACTACTGTGCTGTGCTTGGGCGCAGTGTCGTTGTTGTTACTGTATTTTTAGTACGATTAACTTCAGGATCAGGTAACTGTAAAGTTTGCTTTTGCACTGCTGGCTCTACGGCTACAGGTGTAGTTACCGTCGAGGTTTTTCCACCTGAAGGAACCTGTTGATAGTTTTTCGGCTGAGAGGCAATACTAGGTGGTGTCATCTTTTGATTGTAGACATCATCAACCTGCTCAGGCAGTTTTGCAAAATTGCCGTTTTTATCCATAGCCAATTGCAAGCTATAAAGCTGGCTATAGCGCTGCTGAGACAAACGGCGCACATCATTTGCATCACCCACAATTGTTGGGTGGATAAAAACAAGAAGGTTACGTTTTACATTGCTTCTATTATCTGATCGGAACAAACGCCCAACATAGGGAATACTACTTAACCCAGGTATACCTTGTCTTGAAAGTGACGTGTCATCCGACACCAAACCACCAAGCACTACTGTCTGTCCATGTTCAGCCAAAACAGCAGTTTTAATGGCACGTTTACTTGTCACCAAGTCAGCTGCTTGTCCACGACTGTCTTGAACAGCAGAGACTTCTTGTTCTACTTCCAGACGAACTGTACCACCTTCACCGATATGTGGAACGACTTTTAATGTCACACCCACATCTTTACGCTCAACCGTGGTATATGGGTTGATACCCGTACTGTTTGTAGTGACCGATCCTGTTACAAAGGGAACGTTCTGACCGACAACAATATACGCCTCTTCATTATCCATCGTCACAATGGATGGTGTCGAAAGCAAATTTGATTTGGTATTCGTTTTAAGTGCTTGAATTAATGCACCATAAGCCTTACGGGAATTCTCAAAATTACCCAGAGCCAAGGTTGCCCCATTACCTTTATTAGCGCCACCAGCGATAGCTGATGCTGCCCCAGCCGAACCACCCGATAAATAACCAGCAGCAATAGAAGATAAACTAGCACCTACATTACTAAAGCTAAGTAAACCAATTCCACTAGATAAATCACCCAGTGCCCATTGAATACCAAGTTGATCTGCATCATCTCCTGACACTTCGATAATTGCAGCTTCAATCAGAACTTGCTGACGGCGAACATCAAGCTGCTGAATAGCAGATTCAATTTCGCGCATTAATTGAGGATCTGCCTTAACCACTAACGAGTTTTGGGCATTATCCGCAATAATGCTCACACCATTTTGGTTAAAGCTAGAGATACTGTTCTGATTATTATTGTTCGAATTACCGTTTAGATTAATAGATGGCGTAGAAATTGAGCTACCATTTGAACCAGAGGTATTTGAACTAGAATTCTGGTTATTACCCATCAAATTATTGATCGGATTCGATGAATTAGAAGAACTGTTATTACTATTTGACGAAGAAACAGCTTGTCCTGTTACGAGGCCTTGCAAAATTTCAGATAAATTTTTTGCACTTGCATATTTCAAGCGAAAAACTTTTAAGCCCCCCAAGCGATCAGCCGAAGGCACATCCAGCATTTCAATCATGTGGCGAATGCGCTTACGCGTTTCAGGATCGCCCTTAACTAAAATACGATTGGTTCGATTGTCTGCAATAATACGGATACGTGCACCATTAAAATCTTTAGATGCTCCCGTAGCACTCATCGCCTCAAGTTGAGTAATAATTTCTTCCGCTTGGCTCGATTGGAGGCCTATTGCCTCAATATCATTCTGGCCAGTACCATCTAAATTACGAATAATATTTTCAAGTTGATAAATATTTGCCGCACGGTCCGAAACAATCAGTGCATTAGTCCCTGCAATTGCAGCCATATGTGCAAATTGCGGCATTAATGGACGAAGTGCTGGAATTAAATCATTAGGATTGGTATTTTCAAGCCAAATGACTCGGGTAACAATCTGATCACCACGCAATTTATTTCGCGAGTCGTAAGGAATTCCCGAATTTTTAACATTGCTATCTGGAACCAGCTTAATGGTGTTACCCGAAGGAATTGCCACTACCCCATTCACATTTAAGACCCCAAGGAATAGGTCGTAAACTTCATTTTTATTGAGGGGTTTATTCGATATTACTGTGACGTTACCACGCACTCGTGGATCTACTGCAAAGTTTTTACCCGTAATGTCTGCCACTTCATTAATAAAAGCAGTTAAGTCAGCATCACGTAAATTGATCTTCCATGTTTGGGCATAGACGCTGCTGCTCACTGTCGCAATCAATGGGGCTGCTGCAAGTAATGCCCAAAGTGGACGTTGATGATTCAATAAAGCCATAACTTGCGATAATTCCTAACTCTTATGGTGACGTGTTATCACTAAAAATTTTGTTGTATGGTCATCACTTGATCACCACGTTTTATTTCTATTTTCACTTGCCCAGCTCGGCGAGCCTGTTCAAGTAACTGCACATCCGTTTGTCCCTGCCCAACCGTTTGACCGTTTAAAGAAACAATCCGATCACCCGGCCTTAAACCTAACTTATTTCGAAGCGCAGTGGGTGTACGTTCTGTAACTTCAAAACCCTCACCAGAGTTCCCACTAACGCCCATGTCACGTAGATATTGTTCACGGTTGCCTTGCATTTGCTGAATGGCCTGCCCTAACGCCTCTTGAGTCGTATTAACAGGTGCCGATGCTTGAGGCGCAGTAGCAGTTGGCTGTGAAGCATCTGGCGTCATAGGTTGATATAACCCGTTTGGCAAACCTTTGAATTGGAGTTCACGAGTACTTCCATTACCTTGACGTAATATCACGTGATCCCAATAAACTTCTGCCAACTGATAAGAGGTAGAACCTATTGTTTCTCCCACCCGATATCGGTCAGCAATATTATCTAGCTTAATAACAGCCGAAGAAAAACGGTTCGGATAGCCCAGCATTACGCCTTGTAATTCTAGGTTGACATTTTCCTGAGCCGCATTGGCTGAAGGTTCATTAAAAAGCGAAAAAGTACTAATGTTAGGAATTTGCGGCTGCTGTGATCCTAACTCGACTCGATCAAATTGCATCATTTGAGGAGGGGCAATTACCCACCAAAATAGTGATGCTAATTTCCAACACAACCATAAAACCAAAAAGGCAAACACAACTACACTTAACCGATCTAATTTTTGCCACTGTAATTGCTGTAATTTTTCAATCCATACTTTCATTAGTTACCCCCTTGTATTAAGGGTTGACGAGAACTAATGACAAACGTATCTAAACCAGCTTTTCCATCATAAGATGGGATATTAAGTAATAACCTTTGGGTAAGCTGTACATCAAGCATCATGTTGGCATCTAATAAAAGATTCGCCATTTTTTGACTGCGTTGATCACGTATATCAACTTGTAATTGTCCATTCTGATCCGTTAATTGCCCATTTAAAGAAGGCATATTCATACGGTCTTGACGATCACCGATATTATAAATTAAAGCACCACCACCCCAATGTAATTGACCATCAACTGCTGCGAACCCCTGCTCTTTCTTATAATTAAACTCAATATCTTTCAGCTGGATGCTGTTCGCAGGCCATTGCCAATTCACAATTTGTTTTAATGTTTCAGGTGCAACCTGACCATTCATAGCCTTTACAATTACTTTTTTCCCCACACCATAGCCCATTACCCCAGCTAATTGGGTATTTCCACTATGGATATCTACATCAGCAGCGAACCTTAATAAAAACAGGTCTAGAGGTCTAGTTTTCCAATGAATCGAGCCTCTCAAAGTACCACGCCGCCAATCTGCTTGGCCTTGCCAGATATTTCCACTTACATTGTGTAGAGTTTGATTATTCTTTGAAAATTTAGAAATAAGCCACGTCGCCGGGATCTGTAAAATAATAAAAATTAAAAATGCAATGAGGGCAAAAAACCACCACTTCCATTGCTTAGACTTTTTCTTCATTCAGCCTTACCAACATGCAAATTATCGTCCTTATTTTGAGAGTAGCTCCCTAGTCTGACATTATGCATACTTTTTCAACATCGCCAATTCACTTCATATAAAAAAACCAAGCAATCGGGCTTGGCTTCGGTATTAAGACTATAAGTTGAACGTATGACAAAATCATGAAAACTTGACGCTCAATGAACTAAATGCACATTTGATCTCAACAATTCATTTAAAGAGCAATTTAAACACTCAATTTTTTAAATAATATTTATAGCAAAATTTTGAGATATTTTTATCAAATAAAAAAGCCAAGCAAATTTGCTTGGCTTTTAAAAATGGCAATTTGATTAGATTAAGAAATCTTCAAGTTTTGCGCCTTTTTCAATTTCAGCAACTAACCAGCGTGGTTGTTTACCGCGACCAGTCCAAGTCTCTTCAGCATTGTTTTTGTTGCGGTAACGAGGCTCAACAGATTTACGAGTTGTTTTCTTACGTTTTTGAGCACCAAACTCAAGAAGCTGTTCAACACTGAAACCTACATTTTCAGCAATCTCGATAATTTGATTATAAGCATCTTCGATTGCTTGATCTTTTTTACTTGCAATTAAAGCTTCTGCTTCTTCTTGTAAGCGTTTTAACTCTTCAACAGATAATTCACTGATATCCGGTTTCATTAATAAATACTCCAGTCTTACAGACAATTCAAAATAATACAGACAAAATTTAAAAACATAAAATCAAGACCAATATTATTTATAATCTATTCAATAAGCAATAGTTTGAAAGCCATGTTCATCAGAATAACCAAAAAAATTACCTTTTAATTACATTACCAATTATAAATGAAATATATTTTATTAATATTTATTTAAGATAAATGTATTAAGTCATGCCCAACTGATTTTTCTAGCTCAATAATTTTTTGTTTTATTTCCTGTGGTATTTCACATTTTCGTTCTGTTAATTTATCTACGCATACCATAACAGCTTCACCAGTAGCGACTATTTGTTGTTGGGTTTCACTCCACAATATATAAGCCATACGGAATGCGCTATTACGGAGCTCTTCCACACGAACACCAACTTTCAATATGTCAGGATAAAAAACAGGCTTTAAATATTTACACTGACTTGAAGCAACAACGGTATATAAATGTGGGGTTAATATATTGATTGCTTCCATATATAAAATACGTGAGCTTTCAATATATCGATAATACTGTACATTATTGACATGACCAAAAGCGTCCATATCTCCCCACGCTACTTTCTGTTCATATATTACTGGGTAGACAGACAGTTCTTTCATTTTTACCTCATATTTTAAACTTTAAAAAATTTGCATCATTTTCAAAGATTAGATTTAACTGTTTGATTAACACATCATCTTCTTTAAGCGTAGACTTAATACGTAAATAGCTCATTAAAATATTATCTGGATATAATGATAATAATGTTTCAGCTTCTGTTTGACGTCCAGTTGCCATATAGACATGCCATTTTGCAAAGGTTAAAACTGGCAAATTCATATATTGATTTTCAAATTGAATAATTTTTTCTTCAACATCGGCATAGTCTGGAACTTGTTTAAGCAACTGCTGCTGAAACCATAGATAAAACACTTCTGGGTCAAACTGCTCTTTTAACAAATGTAGTGTTAAGGCCGCATGCTGCATGCTCATATCTGGCATACGTGCTAATAGTTTTAGCCATAACAACTTACTGCTATAAGGTCGAGTTTGTATTTCAGACTCTAAATCCAAATAACGTTGCTGCAAGGCATGTAAGTCATCGATAGACGCTTGGTCAAATTGCTGAAGAAGCTGCTGTAACCATAAATCACGGTGTTCTGCATCTAGCAAACCGTATTTCATGGAACGTAAATATACCCATGGATGTTGCAGCGCTAATTGCCCCCATAAAGCCGTTAATCTTTGCTGGTAAGCAGTTTCTATTTCTTGTAACCAAGGTGATAATTGATGTTGGTATAAAAATTCGAGATGAGTTAATGCACGATCGGCTTCATTTTCGGCTAAAAAGATTTCAATTCGTTGTAACTCTGCCAATTCAAATGCCATCGGTGGTGATTGATCGAGAGCAGCCAATGCTTTTGGATAGTCACCACTTAAAACCAGAAACTTGGCATCGATAATATTTTTTAAAAGCCCTGATTGAGTAAAAACACGCTCAATAAATACACGTTGATCTTCAGCCGCTTCTAATAACCAAACAATACCTAATTGTTCATAGGGATGAAGGTTTTTAAACTGGAAGATGTTTTCACTTTTTCTTTGTTCACGAGATGAATAACGTTTAATCCACAGCCATAAGAGTTGAGCAATAAAACTCATCACTACAAAAGTAAGAGTTAATCCCCAGACATTTGTTTGCAGCTGCAATTGTCGCCAGTAAATATAGACATACCCCATTCCATAGCCATAACTCAATAAAGCTAAAGCGGCAAAGAGTATTAAGCTGATTACGAAATAAACCCACAGGAGGTGTTTCATATATCCTCCTTATGAGCCGATTAGCCCAAGTGTAGAGAGTTTAGGAACTGGCACCACAGATAAATGTGCCACTTTAGCAATACGTTTTTTTAACTGCTGACTGGTTGCATCAGGCATTTCATCTAACTTTTGCATCACAGATTGCAACTCATTTTGATACTCAGTCATTTTTCCTTGATTGAGTGCCTGTTCGGCAATTAACAATCTTAATTGCACTTCTTTAAGCACCACACTTCGACTCATTAAATTAATAGACGGCGTTTCTACTTTTTCTATACGGAACCACTTTTTCCACCAAGACACAGTCTCGGATTGATCCATTTCAAGTTTAGGCTGGGCTAAGGCTTGCTGAATATTCTTATCAATGTTCTGTAATAAATCATCGATTAATTGATGGCGTTGATTTTGAGCCAAAGTAAACTGTTGAACTGCCTGTTTATCCTGCTCGAGCGATTGATTCAAGCTATGCTGCAATGCAGGAGCAATTTCATAGTGTACAAGCGATTGCTGTAACTGATTTAATTGATCAACTGCATAAATCAACTGCTGCTGATCAATCGCAAATTGAATTAAATCTAACTTTTGTTTAATTAAAACTGTAGGTGCAATACCTGTCGGTGGAGCTTCCGGTTGAACTACTGAATTGGTTTTATTCCCTGTACTTACGGGTTGATTCTGCAACTGTCGCTGTAAAGCAACCAATTGATCATTTAAATTGGCATAGTGCTGTTCGGATTGCAGCAGACTTTGTTTAAGCTCGGGAACAGTACGAGAAATTTGCCACATATCGTAACTGAGCTTAGCCAACCAAGCTACGCCCAGTAAAATGATGATAGAAACAAGTTTTCTCATACGAATCCTTATAATGCCTGAATGTGATGAATCATCCCCGAAGGCGATAAATTTTCAAGTTGAATAATGTGAAAATGAGCCTGTTGCTGATCGCGATACTCTTTAACAATTTGAAAAAGACGAGGTCCTAAAACCAGATATACACCATCAGGTTGTACATTATTTTTTGAACAAAGCTCTAACCAATATTTCCAGCTCGCTTCACTGGTAATTAAGACGAGCCATTTATTTAAATTATAATTTGAATTCTGTGTCAGATGTTTGAATGTAGAATATGAAGCTTCTGGGCACTGCCGATGATATAGAACAAAATTTAAAATCTGAATTCCTTGTTGTTGCAAGGTCTCCATCATAAATTGGCGTCCACCTTCTCCCCGCCAAAAAGCCACACTACCCGTCTGTTGCATATTGTGCAGAATAGGTAGGTTCAACATCCCCTCAGAAGTTTCAACATCTGGGATATGTGCTTCTATTCCATATTCGTTTAGACAATTGGCTGTTGCTTGCCCTACCGCAATCCACTGAATATGTTTTAAGTCGCTAATTTTTAAACCGCTTTTTACTAAATACTCCATACCCACTTTAACAGCGGTTGGGCTGACGACAACAATGGCTTGCGCCTTAATTAATTGTTGGTAAAGCTGAAGTAGGTATTCAGAAAAGGGTTTTGCAACGAGCTCTAAAAGAGGTAAAGACTCAACCTGATAACCTTCATTTTGCAAACCTTCTGTTAATTCAGCTGCACGCGAATCAGGTCGAGTATTAATAAACAGCATGGTTTAGTAGAGGGCCTTTAATAGCTCGCCAGCACCTTGATCAAGTAAGTTTCGAGCAAGGTTTTCACCCAATTGCTGAGCATTATTGGCTTCATCTGTCAGTTCAGCACGTAATAATGTTTGGCCATCAGGGCTTCCAACACGACCTTCGATATGGATTTGACCATTTTGCAGTGTGGCATAACCTGCAATTGGGACCTGACAACCACCTTCAAGATAGGCATTAAATGCACGTTCAGCACGTACACAAACATCTGTTTCTTCGTGTAATAAAGGTTGAATTAAAGCCAATACATCTTGGTCAGCTGCACGGCACTCTAAACCCAATGCACCTTGTCCCACAGCAGGCAAACTAATATCTGGTCTTAAACAATGACGGATACGTTCCGACAACCCTAAACGCTTCAAACCGGCACTGGCCAGAATAATCGCATCGTATTGACCTTCATCTAGCTTCGCCAAACGTGTGCCAACATTTCCACGCAAGTCAATAATTTGCAAATCAGGACGTTGTTTTAAAATCTGAGATTTTCGACGCAAGCTTGATGTACCGACTTTTGCACCTTGTGGTAAATCAGCGAATGTTTCAAAACGATTTGAAACAAAAGCATCTAACGGATCTTCACGCTCACAAATTACTGCTAAAATTAAACCTTCAGGCAAAGCCATTGGGACATCTTTCATTGAATGTACAGCTAAGTCCGCACGCCCATCTAAAAGTGCTGCTTCCAACTCTTTAACGAACAGCCCTTTGCCCCCAATTTTTGCTAAAGGCGTATCTAAAATTTTATCGCCCTGCGTGACAAATTTAACCAGTTCCACCGTTAAATCAGGGTGAAGCTCCTGTAAACGGGCACGAATATGTTCTGCCTGCCAAAGAGCAAGTGGGCTTTGTCGTGTAGCAATTTTCAAGGTTTTCATAAATTCAAGCATGGGCTGGTCAAACAATACACCCTAAACTTAACTTGATCCCTTAAAATTGCAAGTAAAATCTCGCAAGTCCAAGATAACTCTTTTAAATTTAGAGCTGATGAATTCGCTCTCTAAGCGTAGACAAATGTCGACGGCTCACTGAAAGTCTTTCATCAAGACCGCGTAATCTAACCTGATATTGCCCTGAACTGATCAGCTCCAACCCATCTAAATATGCGACTGCAACCAACGCATTTCGATGAATACGAATGAACTGATCTGCGAATTCGGTTTCAAGCTCTTTTAATGTTTCATCTATTAATACACTGCCATTTTTATGTCTCACAGTGACATATTTCTGATCTGCTAAAAAGTAATAGATATTTTCAACAGGAATCAGCTCAACACCACGATAGGTTTTTGCGGCAATTTGATGACGCTGTGTTTTTAAATCTTGTAAAAGTTCAGAATTCGGTAATGCATTGAGCTGCGCTTGAGTAAGTTGAGTTAGCTGACTTAAAGCTTGCTCAAGTTCAACCGGATCAATCGGTTTAAGAAGATAAGCTTGAGCCTGAGCTTTAAAAGCTTCTAATGCATGCTGATCGTAGGCGGTACAAAATACAATCGCAGGTCGAGGATTGAGCTGACTTAACTGTTCTGCACAGACAAGCCCATTCATACCTGGCATTTGAATATCAAGTAAGATTACATCCGGTTGATGAAGCCGTGCCTGTTCCAAGGCCTCTTGTCCATGATGAGCCGTTGATACAACCTCATGTCCCATCTTTGAAACTAAACGTGATAAACGCTCCACTGCAAGTGGTTCATCATCACAAATTAGCACCTTCATTCATCCTCCTTGTCACCGTTAACTTGGTCCATTTTTTTATGGTTAACTCTGACTGACTTATTATTTTGTTTGATATTGATAGCTCATAATAGTGGTATATAAAGCTTCACCTTTATAAACCTGAAATCTAACGGTGTTCCCATAATACGCTTTCAGGCGCTGCTTAACATTTTCAAGAGCGATTCCATGCCCTTTCCGTGAATTTATTGTATCGTCTGTATATGGGTTGGTAATGACTATACTGACCTGATTTTGCAATATTTCAACCAATACCCCTATGGTTGCTTTACCCATCATTGGTTCTACCCCATGAAAAATACTATTCTCTAACAAGGGTTGTAATGTCAATAAAGGAATAGTGATCTGTTTTAATTGCACAGATGAAAGCTCGATCTTCCAATCCACTTTTAAACGCTCCCCCAAACGCACCTGCTCAATCATTAAATATTGTTTACTCAGCTCGATTTCTTCATGCAGACTCACCAATTTTAATTCTTGGAAACTCGCGCGAAATAACCGCGATAAACTGATGAGCATGCTTTCTGCTTTATCTGGATCTATCGCAATTAAACTCACCACATTATTTAAACTATTAAATAAGAAGTGAGGGTGAATTCGTGCTTGCATGGCCTGAATACGGGCATTTAATTCGGCATATTGCTGATGCAACCATTGTTCCCTGACATATAAATAACGTAAGCAAAAAGCCCCGAGTAATATTCCATAGCTTAGATATAAAGGTACATTGGTAAAATAAACACTCCAGCCCTGCGTTAAAGAAGCATGTTTATTTAAAAGACCAAACTGAAAAAAATTACTAATTAAAGTGGTCAAAACAACAATACTTTGCAGCATGACAAAACCAATAGCCAAAGCAAATTCTTGACGCAAGCTGCTAAAAAAACCTTGAAAGCGTTCAACCAATGCAAAAAAGGACAATATTACCCAGTTAATAAAAACGATGTATTGAAAAAGCCTTCCTCCGCTTAAGGCTTGCCAAGACTGTGCTTCAGCCAATGCCAAAACCAGTGCCAAAACATTACTTGCGATAATTAATTCGAATAAGTGTTGCCAACGCCCGCTTTTCGTAAAAAAATAGGAGGAATTTTGATTTCGGTATGCTGTAGGAAACAACTTTGTTTGTTGAGCTTCGGCAAGTGATATACTCTTTTTTATTTTACTGAGCCACCATGACCACATCTTCAAATCCCCCTAATTCAGTAACCCCAGACCAAACCTCAGGTATGTGGGGTGGTCGTTTTTCTGAAGCGACGGACGCTTTTGTAGCCGAATTTACCGCCTCTGTTCAGTTTGACCAACGTTTTTATAAGCAAGACATCGCTGGTTCGATTGCGCATGCTACCATGCTTGCGAAAGTTGGCGTACTCACAGAAGCAGAACGCGATGACATTATTGAAGGTTTAAGCACCATTCGCTCAGAAATTGAGGCTGGAAACTTTGAGTGGCGCATCGATCTTGAAGATGTTCACATGAACATTGAATCACGTTTGACTCAACGTATTGGCATTACAGGTAAAAAATTACACACTGGCCGTAGCCGTAACGATCAGGTTGCAACTGATATTCGTCTTTACCTGCGCGACGAAATTGATGATATTTTAAAATTATTAGAACGTTTACAAAAAGGCTTGTTAGGCTTGGCTGCCAAAAATGTAAATACAATTATGCCGGGCTTTACACACCTACAAACTGCTCAGCCTGTGACTTTTGGTCATCACTTGTTAGCATGGTTTGAAATGTTAGTACGTGACACTGAACGTCTTCAAGACTGCCGTAAACGTGTTAACCGCATGCCACTTGGTTCAGCTGCTCTTGCTGGTACAACTTATCCGATTGACCGTGCTTATACAGCAGAACTTTTAGGTTTTGAAGCTGTATCTGAAAACTCTCTTGATGCTGTATCTGACCGTGACTTTGCCATCGAATTTAATGCTGCTGCAGCACTGATCATGATGCATTTATCACGTATGTCAGAAGAACTGATTCTTTGGACTTCTGCACAGTTCAAATTTGTGAATATTCCTGATCGCTTCTGTACTGGTTCTTCAATCATGCCACAGAAGAAAAACCCAGATGTTCCAGAACTTATTCGTGGTAAATCTGGCCGTGTATTTGGTGACTTAATTAGCTTACTTACACTCATGAAAGGTCAACCATTGGCATACAACAAAGATAACCAAGAAGACAAAGAACCTTTATTTGATGCAATCGATACGGTTCGTGGTTCACTCATGGCATTTGCAGACATGATTCCTGCATTGGTTCCAAATATTGAAATCATGCGTGAAGCTGCTCTTCGTGGATTCTCAACTGCAACTGACCTTGCTGACTACTTAGTGAAAAAAGGCGTTGCGTTCCGTGATGCGCATGAAATTGTAGGTAAAGCTGTTGCATTAGGTGTTGCGGAAGAAAAAGACTTATCTGAACTCACACTTGAGCAATTACAGCAATTCTCTGACTTAATTACAGCAGATGTGTTTGACAAAGCCTTAACTCTAGAAGCTTCTGTAAATGCTCGTGATCATATTGGTGGAACTTCTCCAAAACAGGTTGAAGCTGCAATTGCGCGTGCCCATACACGTTTAGAACAGTTATACGCTTAAGGATAAAACATGAGTCGCCAAGTATTTTGCCGTAAATATCAAAAGGAAATGGAAGGTTTAGACTTCGCTCCTTTCCCAGGTGCTAAAGGCCAAGATTTTTTTGAAAATGTTTCTAAGCAAGCATGGCAAGAATGGTTACAGCATCAAACTACGCTAATTAATGAAAAGCGTTTAAACGTGTTTGAACCAGAAGCTAAAAAGTTTCTGGAAGAACAACGTGAGAAATTCTTCAATAATGATGAAAGCGTAGAAAAAGCTGAAGGCTGGAAACCAGAATAATCGGTTTGTTTTAGCTTATTCATCATTAAAAAGGCGGCTCTATATACATAGATCCGCCTTTTTTTACGTGAAACTTACACAAACATAAAAAGCCTTACATAGAGCGCACAGGACTCTACATGACATCAAAAAGCGAAGAACTTAATATCACTCTATAGCAAGAAGAACACGATCCCTGTCGTGTTTATGCACTTGATTTTCTGTCCTGAACTTCCCCCCAAAGTTCGGGACATTTTTTTATCTATTATTTTTTAAAAACAAAAAAGCCTTGTTTCAAACAAGGCCTTTAAATATTTCAGCTCAAGATTACTTTTCGTGGACTTTGGCTTCAATTTCTTCAATTTTGGTATGACGAGCATCAAAGCCTTTTGCCATATAAATCACTTGCTCAGCAATGTTACGCGCATGATCGCCAATACGCTCTAATGAACGTAAAACCCACATGACATTAATCACACGAGCAATATGGCGCGGGTCTTCAATCATATAGGTCATTAATGTACGTGTTGCTGATTGATATTCACGGTCGATGTCAGCATCAGCTAAAAGTACACGTAAAGCTTGATCTGCATCTAAACGTGCAAAAGCGTCAAGTGCATCATGAATCATGACACGAACTTGGTTACCAATATGACGTGTTTCCATGTAGCCACGCGGTGACCCGCCCTCTTCACACAGGTTTTGTGCAATACGGGCAATTTTCGCTGCTTCATCACCAATACGCTCAAGGTCAGTATTGGCTTTGCTCATGGCAATAACCATACGCAAATCAATCGCTGCCGGATGACGACGCGCCAAAATTAATGTTAAGCCTTCATCAATATCACGTTCATATTGATTGACTGCATTATCTTTAAATTGAACATCAATCGCTAAATTTGCGTCAGTATCAAGTAAAGAATGGATTGCATTTGCAACCTGCTGTTCGACCAAGCCACCCATGGTCATAAACTTTGTGTTTACATCTTGCAAATCTTCATTAAATTGAGAAGAAATATGATGGCTTAACACCGGATTACTCGGACTCAAGGGAAGCCTCCAACATGATGGCGCGGGAATAAAATGATTGAGCATTAAAACACAGCAATCATTAAGTTTTTATGACAAAATTAAATTTCAGATAAAAGCTTTTAATTACTGATAAGTTAACCAGCTATTAAGCTCAACCAGATCTTTTTCACCTAACTGGCCTACCGCAGCTTTTAAACGAAGCACATTCAATAAATAGTCATACTGAGCATTAAGATAATCCTGTTTTGCAGAAAAAGCATTACGCTGCGCCAATAAAACATCAACCATACTTTTCAAGCCTTCGTTATAACTCGCTTTTGAAGCTTGAGAAACTAAAGAAGATGAATCCATTGCAGCCTTTCTTGCTTCAAGTTTGGCTTGATCTGTGTCGACCTGCATAAAGGCACTTTTCACATCGACATTGGCACGGCGGATGGCTGCATCAAGTTGTGCCTGCGCTTTACTCGCTTCTACAGTGGCTTTTTTAATTGATGTTCGGGTCCGTCCACCATTAAAGAGATTCCAGTTCATTTCTACCCCGACCTGATCAAATTTTCCGTCAGTCGAAATGAGTGTCTCTGGTGTTTGTTTGGTATAGCCATAACTTGCTACAGCATCTATTTGAGGATAAAGCGCTGCCTTTTCGACACGGCGCTGGTCTTCACTATATTTTTGCTGTAAACGGGCTTGCTGGATCTTTAAGTTTTTTTGCTGCGCCAAAGAAAGCCAGTCATTAAGTTCTGCTGGATAAGGCTTTTGAAAATTAAAATCACTGCGCAGTACAGCGAGTTTATCTTGATAAGAACCAATATATTCAGAAAGCTGCTCTTGGGCTAAAAGTAATTGAACATTGGTTGAAATACGATTGGCTCTGGCATTTTGATATTGAGCATTTGCTTCACTTACATCACTACGTGCCACCAACCCTTCTTTGAGTTTGGCATTCATCATATTGAGCTGTTCAAGCAAAGCCTTTTCTTCTTGTAAGTATGCAACACTCAGTGCCTGCTGACGCAACACATTAAAATAGGCTTCTGCCACATTTAAAACATGATCTTGTTTTTGCAGCCTTAAGGTAATTTCACTTAAGGCAACCGAAGTTTTAACTTGCTTATAACCTTCCCAAGCATCCATTCGAAATAATGGCTGACGTGCAGTGAGAGTGGCTTGTCGAGTCGTTGATGTATTACTTACCAAAGCATCTGACAGGCCTTCTTGATCAACGCCCGGAAAGTTTGAACGTTTTACAGTTTGTCGATTACGAGTAATGTTTCCAGACAATGTGACAGTGGGTAATAATGCCCCTGTTGCTAAGCCTAAGTTCAGTTGATCTGCTTCATATTGTTGTTGATTGGCTTGCCACGTCGGGTCATTTTGTTTTGCGCGCTCATAAGCTTCAACCAAATCTAGAGCAAAACTCGAAGATGCAAAACTCCAAAGGCCAACAGCGACCATTAATTTTATTTTCATTGTTCAAATCAACGATAAAACTTGCCTTTAAGACTAAGAAAAATTCAAATCAAACTCAAGCCATTAAAAGTTTTAGTTTTTTAAGCGTTCTTAGTTTTTGACAAGATTAAAATACAAATAAAAATCAAAAACATGCCTATCCAACCTACCCATGAAACATGCTCGCCAACCAAAACGATGGCAAAAACTGCAGCTACTAAAGGTTCAAATAGAGTTAAGGTCGTCGCTTTGCTGGCATTTACTGTTTTTAGACCAAATCCAAAAAGTAAATAACCCAAAAACATAGGAATCAGCATCATATAGCCAGCCACAAGTAGATTGGTTGAGCTTTGTAGTAACCCTCCACCTGTAATCAACAAAGTAGGAAGCAAAATAACCGCTCCACCTCCCATAATCATGCCCATTGCAGCTTTAGCAGCAACACCCCGATCTATTAATCTTTTCGCGGCCCATGAATAAAGCGAATAAGTTGTAGCAGCGACCAGCCCAAGCAAAATACCGAAGTATTTATTCCATTGATTTGTACTCTCTTGAACCGCATGACTTTCGCCCATCGACAACATACTTACACCAAGCACACCGCACACAAAACTTAGAAACCAAATAGCAGATAAAGCTTTGCGATCAAAGAATCGTTCTAAAATTGCTGCGATTAGTGGAGCAGTACCAATTGAAACCACGGTGCCAATCGTAATACCTGCATAATGCATTGAAGAATAAAAAGCCAAGGGATAAATACCCACCGCCGCTATGCCTAAAAGCAGTATTGAAATATTTTCCCTTATAAACTGGCGGTTTTCGCGTATTGCTCGTGATGCAACCAAAGCTTGTAAAAGGCCTCCACCGCCCATCGCTACAGCGCCAATAGCAAGTGGGCCAAGTGTCGGTGCAAATGCTGCCGCCGTACCTGTTGTTCCCCACAAAACAGAAGCAACTAAAATTGCAATTGTGCCTCCATAGCTACTATTTTTAATGAGGCTAATCATATGGACATTCTCTATTTAAAATGTCTTCTGCCATTTGTTTTGCTAATAGAAGTTGACGGCTGTTTCCTTCTAGGCCTGCTCGTGCCATAGAACCCTCTAAAAGAAAAGAAAGCTGCGTAGCCACATAGTTAATGCGCTGTGACTCTGGGATTAATTTTTTTAAATGCTCAGCAACAATAGCCTCCACTTCTTCTTTATGCTGCCTTACAGAACTACGCCCTGTACTATTGGCCGGAAACTCAGCCGCAGCATTCAATAACCCACAACCTCGAAAGCCTTTTTCATAGGCAAATTCCGCATGGTCTTGATAGGCATCAAATACGGCCAAGATGGCTTCTTTAGCTGTTTTTATTTTTTCTAAACGCTTTTGGTAGAGATCAAGCCACTCTTGATGGCGTGCAGCAATGTAGGCATCAACAAGCTCACCTTTTGAAGAAAAATTATTATAAAGCGACATCTTCGCAACATCTGCTTTAGCCGTAACTGAGTTGATTCCTGTTGCAGTAATACCATCGTTATAAAACAAGGTTGCCGCTGCATCGAGAATTTTCTGTCTTGCTGTTTTATCATTCATAGTTTTTTAATTAAGTAGACCGACCTACCTAATAATAAAGATTTCTAACAATGATGCAATCTTTTTAAGCGTTATAATTTGAGCAATATTAATTTCTATAAAAGTACAATGATGAAAAAAGTTCTAATAATGAGTATGTGCGGTGCACTACTTTTAGCTGGATGTAATAAAACATCAGAGCAAGATCAGGCTGTATCTAAAGAGCAAAAACCAACTGAGCAAAAGGCCACTCAAAAACAAGACAGTAGCTGCTTACA
Source organism: Acinetobacter sp. LMB-5 (assembly GCF_001541635.1). NCBI lineage: Bacteria > Pseudomonadati > Pseudomonadota > Gammaproteobacteria > Moraxellales > Moraxellaceae > Acinetobacter > Acinetobacter sp. LMB-5. Next base: position 20,691 of record NZ_LRDR01000013.1, read on the forward strand.
AATTATGGTAGCTATGCACACGATTAATCAAAACAGCAAAATAGAAGACTTAAATCAAATTAATGAAAAGCTTAAAATCTGTGTTCCCTCTTTAAAAAATCATGAGCAGCTTAAGCTGATTGATGCATCAACTGCCATGTATCAACGTTTTCTAAAACAAGACTACACTGAAAAAACAGGTAGAGCTTTTGAAGCATTTGGCTATGCCGTTTTAGAACAGAAACAAGACCTTAAAAAGGTTATTCAAAGTCAGAAAAAGCTCTTCGCCCAACTGAGCCCACGTGATCAATATTTACTTCAACATGAAGGCCAAGCCTACATTGAACTTCTCTATCAAGGTGAAGGCATGTTTACCTATCGACGCCAGCCAAGCTATTTAGTTGACGTTTTTTCTAAGTCCTTACCCGCGGACCAAAAAGAGTTTTTAACTCGTATGGCGAAAGACAATCAGGATATTTTTTATAACGATGGTGCTTTGGCTATTTCATGGAAAGAGCTCACTGAACGCGCATTATTTTGGGAAAAGTTTATTCAAAAGTATCCAAAGAGCCACTTTATTGGTGATGCAAAACTACTATTTAATGAATATCGTTATTTTATTTTCTTTGGCTTAGACAATACGCCCGTGTCAGATGAATATGCACCGAATACGTGGTTTGATAAAGATGCTCTTCAACAAATTCGGTTTTTGTCTACACAAAACGAGTCGAGTCTAGCGAAACCCGCTCAACTGTTTCTTAAATTTATTGCTACGCCTATCGATGAGCGCAATAAGCAATTTAAAATAGATTTAACTGATAAAAATGGCGATAAAAAATCAAATTATCAGATGACTCATGAACAACTTGAGCAACTATTAAAATTTGATTCGCCATGGAACACGGAAGTCTATCGTGACTGCCATATGGATGCGGTTTGTATAGATACAAATTGACAATGCCAGCCAACCTAAAACATGTTAGTCTTTAAATCGCTTGACGGAGCGCGAGTAATAGCTCGCTGAGATTGTGTAAATTCCGTGTTATCGCAACACAAGTTTGATCACAAGTACCGTTGAACCTGATCAGGTTAAGACCTGCGTAGGAATCAAGCCATCTGAAAACTTAAGCCTTAAATTTATCTAGTTAAAGATAAATCCGCCATCGTTTTTGGTCGTGCTTGATTCGTTGATGTTATTCATAAGGATCATGTGATGAACCAGTTAACGAATCTTTCTTCTGCTGAAATTTCAGCACAACATGAACAAGATGCAAAAGATTTAACTCGCATCTTACCCGCTTCTAAAAAAGTTTATATTGAAGGCTCTCGCCCTGACATTCAGGTTCCAATGCGAGAAATTTCTTTAACCGACACCCCTACCGGTCTTGGCGGTGAACATAACCCTCCTGTTATGGTATATGACACTTCAGGTGTTTATACCGACCCAAATGTTCAAATTGATTTAGACAAAGGTTTACCTTCAGTTCGCCAAAACTGGATTGAAGAACGTAACGATACTGACGTACTTTCTGGCTTGACCTCAAAATTTGGTCAGGAACGTTTAAAAGACATTCGCACCGCTGACATTCGTTTTGCTCATATTCAAAACCCACGCCGCGCTAAAGCTGGCAAAAATGTCACTCAAATGCACTATGCCAAGCAAGGTATTATCACACCTGAAATGGAATATATTGCAATTCGTGAGAATCAGCGCCAGCGTGAAGGTGTTGATATGCGTCAACATGCTGGACAAAATTTCGGTGCAAAGAACTTAAAAGAAATTACACCTGAATTTGTTCGCCAAGAAGTTGCTGAAGGTCGTGCGATCATTCCTGCAAACATTAACCACCCAGAACTTGAGCCAATGATTATTGGTCGTAATTTCTTGGTGAAAATTAATGCCAATATTGGTAACTCAGCGCTTGGCTCTTCAATTGACGAAGAAGTTGCGAAAATGACTTGGGCAACCCGTTGGGGTGCCGACACCATTATGGACTTGTCGACAGGTAAAAACATTCATGAAACACGTGAATGGATTATTCGTAACTCACCTGTTCCAATCGGCACCGTACCGATTTATCAAGCACTTGAAAAAGTTGATGGGGTTGCAGAGGACCTGACTTGGGAAATCTTCAAAGACACACTAATTGAACAAGCTGAACAAGGTGTTGACTACTTCACCATTCACGCAGGTGTATTACTTCGCTATGTGCCACTTACAGCAAACCGTTTAACAGGTATTGTGTCGCGTGGTGGTTCAATCATGGCGCAATGGTGTCTAGCGCATCATGAAGAAAACTTCTTATACACTCATTTCGATGAAATCTGTGAAATCATGAAAGCTTATGACGTTTCATTTAGCTTAGGTGATGGCTTACGTCCGGGCTGTATTCAAGATGCAAATGACGAAGCACAGTTCAGCGAACTTAAAACCTTAGGTGAACTGACTCACCGTGCATGGGAACATGATGTTCAGGTCATGATTGAAGGCCCTGGTCACGTACCAATGCACATGATTAAAGAAAACATGGACCTTCAGCTAGAAGTGTGTAAAGAAGCGCCATTCTATACACTTGGGCCATTAACAACAGATATCGCTCCAGGTTATGACCACATTACATCTGCAATTGGTGCAGCCATGATTGGTTGGTACGGCACAGCGATGCTTTGCTATGTCACACCAAAAGAGCATTTGGGTCTACCAAACAAAAAAGATGTTAAAGACGGGATTATTACCTACAAGCTTGCAGCACATGCCGCCGATCTTGCGAAAGGACATCCGGGTGCACAGGTACGTGATAATGCCTTATCAAAAGCACGTTTTGAGTTCCGTTGGGATGATCAGTTCAACCTAAGTTTAGACCCTGATACAGCACGTAGTATGCACGATGAAACCTTACCAAAAGAGGCTCATAAATCTGCTCACTTCTGTTCAATGTGTGGTCCAAAATTCTGTTCAATGAAAATCACTCAGAATGTACGTGACTATGCCAACAACCTCACCAATAACGATTCAGAGGTTGAAGAAGGCCTCAAAGCGATGAAAGAGGTTTATCAAGAACAAGGACAAAAACTGTATCATAAAGTGTAAATATTCAAAAAAAACACTTGCCTAGCCCTGATTCTCGGTTAGGATGAAATAAATAGATTTCGTCCTGACCGAATCATGAGTATTGTTGAACGTCCAAGTTATACATCTAAAGATGTCGAAGTAACATCACGTGAATCTCTATTCCGTGGTTTTATTCAAGTTGAAAAAGTCAGCCTTCGACATCGTCTATTTAATCAATCTGAATATACTCATGTATTGCAGCGTGAACTCGTTCATCGGCCTGAAGCAGCTGGTGTACTACTCTACAACGATCAAAAACAACAGTTTGCACTGATTGAACAGTTTCGTGTTGGGGCTTTAGATGACTATCATTCCCCATGGCAGCTAGAAATAATTGCAGGTGTGTTAGATGGTGATGAATCACCAGAAAGTTGTATTCGACGAGAGAGCCTTGAAGAATCAGGTTGCGAAGTTCAAAATTTAGAGCATCTATTTAGCTTTTACCCGTCAGCTGGTGCTTGCTCAGAGTTATTTCATCTCTATGTTGCTGAAACTGAATTACCCGCTGAAGGGGGTGTATTTGGCGTAGATGATGAGGGTGAAAATATTCAATTACACTTATTTAATTATAGTGAAATCCAGACTCTACTCGACAGCGGACGTTTAAGAAATGCTCCTGTCATTATGGCATTACAATGGCTGGCCCAACACAGCAAAACGATAATAAACCCGAAGAGGTAGGACGGTGACTTTTCAAGTCTCAACACTTTCACAAAAAGACCATGTCATTATACAAATTACCGATACCCACCTATTGGAGTATCCGCATTTAGAATTTGTGGGTATGAATCCTGAAGAAAGCTTTCATGCCATTATGCAACAGATACTTAATAAACATCCTGAAATTGATGCAATTATCCATACTGGGGACCTAGCTCAGGCACCAACGCCTATTACCTACAAACGTTATATTCAATATATGCAAACCTTAGGGCTGCCCTTTTTTCAGACCTTAGGTAATCATGACAATGTTGACCATTTTCCATTGCATAAAGAGAATCATCAGGAACCTGTGGTCATTTGCTTAGGGAACTGGCGAGTTATTTTATTAAATAGTGCAGTAAAAGGTCATATTGATGGGCATCTATCAGCAGAACAGCTAGAGAACTTAACGAATTTACTCGAAGAGTATGCAGACAATCCGATTTTGCTGGCTTGTCATCACCATCCTTTTGCCATGAAGTCAAAATGGATTGATCATCACAAGTTACAAAATTCTAATGCTCTGCTTACTACATTGGCTCCATTTAAAAATGTAAAAGCTTTAGTCTGCGGGCATGTTCATCAGGACTCAATAAACACTTGGCAAGGGATCGAATTTTTCTCTACACCCTCGACAAGTGTGCAGTTTAAACCCTTTAGTAATGATTTTGCACTCGATCAAAATGCTCCCGGCTATCGTTACATTCGTCTAAAAAACGATGGTAGTTTTGAAACCGAAGTCTTTCGTCTTGAAAATTTTCAAGGCCATATAAACACTGATATTTCAGGCTATTAGCCCTATTTCTTATATGCTTATATATAATTATGACTGGGGTAAACACGTTTTGAAAATATTTACGGGTCGGAATGACTATCATCTTGCAGGAAAAATCTATATGATGACGACCCGATGGGAAAATCCCATCGATGGTTTTCTATAAAAACACTTGCATATCACCATATTTTTTGCGTATAGATAATACGTGTATGATGAGGAATGCCCTATTATGGCGAATGACAACCACAACCAAGTTTTGGATGAACATACAGAAGTTGTAGTGGAAGGTGACAAAGCTTCTGCAAAACGTGCACGTAAAGTGAAACCTAAAACTTCTGACATAGGCACAACTGCAAGTTTATTTGGTATTGCACCTTATCAACCTAAGAAAAATGAAGAGTACATGTCTGAAGGACAGCTCGAGCATTTCCGACAAATTCTGCAAGCATGGAAAGCTGAATTAATGTCTGAAGTTGATCGTACTTTAAATACGATGCAAGACGAATCAACTGCACTGCCAGATGTAAATGACCGTGCTACCCAAGAAGAAGAATTTGCAATTGAATTACGTACACGTGACCGTGAACGTAAGTTAATTCGTAAAATCGAACAATCTATGGAAGCTATTAAGAATGAAGACTACGGTTTCTGTGAAACTTGTGGTATTGAAATCGGCTTACGTCGTTTAGAAGCACGTCCAACTGCAACGTTATGTATTGATTGCAAAACTTTGGCAGAAATCAAAGAGAAGCAAAATAACGGTTAATTGTGACTGTTGATAATTCTCCAGCCGAGCACAACTCGGCTGTTGTGCAGCAGTTAAATCGCCTGCCAGAAAAGCATAGCTTTTCTCTTGCGCAGCGGCGGAACAATGTTCCGCTTAATCGCTGCTCATACTCAGGTCGGTTTGCGCCATCGCCAACCGGCCCTTTGCATTTTGGATCACTGATTACTGCTGTTGCCAGCTATTGCGATGCAAAAGCCCATCAAGGCAAATGGCTCGTTCGTGTCGAAGATACAGATATCCCTCGTATTTATCCCGGCAGTGAAGAGCATATTCTTACATCACTTGAAGCCTTCCAGTTCGAACCCGATGCAGAGATCATCTTTCAAAAAAATCGTTTAGACATTTATGAAAGCGTATTAGACCAACTCAAAAAAGAAGGTCTTATCTATGCATGTCAATGTACCCGCAAAATGCTTGGTTCAAATGCAATCTATGCAGGTACTTGCCGCGATCTCAATCTTGATTTTCAAGGTCAAGCGATTCGGGTAAAAGTTCAAGATCAGCAGATCTGTTTTGATGACCGATTACAAGGACATCATTGCTCCAATCTACAACACGATCTTGGAGATTTTGTTCTTAAGCGCCGTGATGGGATTATTAACTATCAACTTGCGGTCGTTGTGGATGATTATCTACAAGGTATTACCCATGTCGTTCGAGGCGCGGACTTATTAGATAACACCGAACGTCAGATTTGGTTAGGTCAGCTTCTAGGTTATCCTCAACTAAGCTATATGCACCTTCCCCTTGCAATGAATGACCAAGGGCAAAAGCTCTCTAAACAGAATCTAGCCCAAGCACTCGATTTATCAAAAGCGCCTGAATTACTTCAAAAAGCAATACTGGCCTTGGGACAACCCAACGTTGATTTAGATCAGCCTAGAGCGATGCTAAGGCAGGCTGTAGCACAGTGGAATATTGATTTGATTCCTCATGTGCAAGAGCTCAGCGGAACATATCTATAAATAATAAAAAAAGCCCGATATCAAATCGGGCTTTTTAAACTTCTAAATACTCAATTAGAAGTTTGACTCTTCTCGTTCTGGGTTAACTTCTTGTGTTGATGCATCAATCTTTAAGATTAAGCTAATCATCGCAGCACACATCATTAAAGACGTACCACCATAACTAATGAATGGCAAAGTCAAACCTTTAGTCGGCATTAAGCCCATATTCATGCCCGCATTTACCAAAATCTGGAGCAAGAAAATAATACTAATGCCGTAAGCTAAATAGCCTGCGCGAAGGTAATGATGTTTCAAGGCACGGTGACCAATTTTGATACAACATGCCAGCATCAAGAAAGACAAGCCAATAACAATAGAAATACCCACAAAGCCAAACTCTTCACCTAGCACTGCCAACATAAAGTCAGTATGCGCTTCAGGTAAATAAGATAGTTTTTGTACACTATGCCCTAAGCCTGTACCAAACCATTCACCACGGCCAAAAGCCATTAATGCATTTGATAACTGATAACCCACACCCAACGGGTCTGCCCATGGATCAGTAAACGAAATCAAACGCTGGAAACGATATGGTTCAAATAAGATCAAAAACACGATACCCGTGACAATCGCACCAAGCATGATTAAGAACTGAGTTGGCGGCGCGCCCGCTAAAAAGAACACCCCAACCATCATCATGACAATAACGACGGTTGCCCCTAAGTCAGGCTCAGCAATAATCAAACCGACCGTGATTGCCATAACCCCACTTAAACGCAATAAGCCTTTCCAATGAGTACGAACTTCTTTGGCACGGCGTACAACGTAGTCTGCGGTAAAGATTGCCATCATGACTTTGGCAACCTCGGTTGGCTGCAAGGTGAAACCACCGATCTTAATCCAACGTGTAGAACCGTTGACTTCCGAACCAACCACCAAAGCAGCAAGCAACAGAACCATGGTTAATAACCACAGCGGGAAGGTATTTTTAAACCACGTATTCAGTGATATTCGATAGGTCAAATAAGCCACTACACCCGCAGCGACAATCGAAATACCATGACGAATCACATAGTGAAACGGGTTTTCATGCATATATTCAGCATAGGGCATCGAAGCAGATGCAACCATCACTGAACCGATACATAATAATGCAACGACACAGAAAATCAGGACATTACGTGGCGTCACTTCCGCTGGCCATTTAGGCAATATCCGTTCATACCAATGATTGATTTTCTGGATTGTGGTCTGAGCTAAGCCTGCCATACTACATTCCTAATCATGTTTTCTTTAAACCAACGAATTGACGCAGGCAACAAACTGCTGACCACGGTCATTATAACTTTTAAACATATCGAAACTTGCACATGCTGGTGATAACAACACCACATCTTCTGCCTGTGTTTCACGTTGAGACAGCTCTACAGCTTCTTTAAGCGTTGCTGCATGTAAAATTTTGGTTGCACCTTGAATGGCTTGTTCAATCACCGGAGCATCCTCACCAATCAATACCACAACTTTGGCATATTTTTCGATAGAAGAACGTAATGGGCCAAAATCCTGACCTTTACCTTGCCCACCTAAAATCAAGGCAACCTTACCTTTTTTAACCTCAATTGCAGCGCCTAAACCATCAATCGCTGCAAGCGTAGCGCCAACATTGGTGCCTTTGGAATCATTGTAATAACGTACATCATGCACAGTCTTTACATATTCACAGCGATGCTCTAACCCTTTAAATTGTTTTAAGGTTTCAAGCATAGATTCCATAGGCAGGCCTATTGCCTCACCTAATGCGAGACAAGCTAAAGCATTTGCTACGTTATGCATGCCTTGAATATATAAATCTGAGCTTTTAATTAAACGCTGTAAACCACGCGCAAGCCAAAGCGTGCCATCGCCATCTCTTAAAACACCATATTGATTTAAATCTGGTGCATTTAAACCAAAGCTTTGCATTGGTGTGGTATCTGGAACAAGAGGACGACTTAAAGCATCATCACGGTTAAATACTACTTTTTTAACGCCTTGGAAAATACGGTGTTTTGCTTGATGGTAACCCAACATATTGCCGTGACGATCTAAGTGGTCTTCACTCATATTGAGAACCACAGCAACTTCAGCATTTAAGTGAGACGTGGTTTCTAGCTGAAAACTTGATAGCTCAAGTACAATTAACTCAGGTTGATCTTTTAATAAATCTAGAGCCGGACGTCCAAGATTGCCACCCACGGCAACTTTCTTACCCGCATCTTTAGCCATTAAGCCAATTAAAGTCGTTACTGTACTTTTAGCATTAGAGCCAGTGATCGCTACAATAGGAACATCAGTTGCACGGCGTAATAATTGAATATCACCTACCACAGAAATACCTTTGGCAATAGCTGCCTGAATTTCCGGTAATTGCGGTGCAAGGCCTGGGCTTAAAATAATTTCTTCTGCTTGTAATAATAATTCTTGGTCAAGTTGACCAAAACTGGTTTTAACGCCAGCTGGGATCTGATCATGCCCTGGTGGCGTGGGACGAGAATCTGTTACTGCAACTTGGTAGCCTTGTTCATGCAGGAAATTTAGAGTAGAAACGCCTGATATTCCCAAGCCTGCTACAACTTTTAACCCACCACGTTGTATTAACATTTTTGCCCCACAATTTATCAATCGACAGAATGGCAAAAATGTTAGCACTTTGCTGTTTTGAATGCTTTTTCAGTTTGAACTTTATTCATCTTTTTTTGTGTCAGTGCGTAAAAAAGCCATCAATATGATGGCTTTTTAAACGAAACAAGGAATACTAAATTTATTGCCATTTAATCGGCTTAATTTCTTGAACTGTATTGGTAGGTTTATCTTCGCTTGAACACCCACAACCGCCAGCACAACCAAAGGCTATTTTCGGTTTAAGCCATTTTGCCAAAGTTACCCAACCTTGCTTTTCGCAAAATGCTGAGAGTGAAGAAAAGACTGAATTTGCTGTTTTTGGAAATACTTTCTTAAAAACAACTACAGCACTCCAAATCACTAAAACCGCAATAATCAGATATTGAACCATATACAACCTCCTTTATTGCTTTAGCCCCAGTAGTGGGAAGCAATTTGATAGGTAACAAACGATGCAAAATAAGCTAAACCAAACAGATATGCAGTCATAACTGCAACATGTTTCCATGAACCTGTTTCGCGACGTACCGTTGCCAGTGTTGCCAAACAATGTGGAGCATAAATGAACCACACTAAAAGTGATAAACCTGTTGCCAAAGACCAACCTGTTCCATCTGCACTAATCAGATGTGACAAACCTTGTGCCACAGCATCATCATCTGTTGCAGACAAGGCATAAACTGTACCTAATGCCGCGACAACCACTTCACGAGCAGCCATAGCTGGGATTAAAGCGATACAGATTTGCCAATTAAAACCAACTGGAGCAAATAAAGGTTGGATAAGATGTCCGAGCATACCTGCAAAACTATAATCTATGGCAGGTAATGTCGCCCCTTCTGGTGGCTGCGGGAAAGTACACAAGAACCAAAGCAAAATAGAGAGCGCAAAAATGATTCCGCCGACGCGTTTCAAGAAGATCTTTGCACGATCCAATAAACCGATTCCCACACTTTTTAAATCAGGGAAACGATAACTTGGTAGCTCTAGCAGTAAAGCATGTTGCGATTTATCTTTTTGCAAAAACTTCATTAAAAATGAAACGCAAAGCGCACTTACAATACCAGCCATATACAGACCGAAAAGCACTAAACCTTGCAGGTTAAAAATACCCCAGACCATTTTCTCTGGAATAAAGGCAGCAATCAGCAAGGCATAGACGGGTAAACGTGCCGAACAAGTCATTAAAGGCGCAACCATAATGGTCGTAAAACGATCACGAGGGTCACTAATACTACGCGTTGCCATAATTCCCGGTACTGCACAAGCAAAGCTCGAAAGTAAAGGAATAAAGGCACGGCCACTTAAACCAGCTTGGAACATTAATTTATCAAGCAAGAATGCTGCACGCGGTAAATAGCCTGATTCTTCGAGTACTAAAATAAAGAAGAACAAGATCAAAATTTGTGGCAAGAACACAACTACGCCACCCGCGCCTGCAATAATTCCGTCAACAACCAAACTATGCAGTAGTGGTTGGGTAATCACAGTTCCCACTACCTCACCAAGCCAGCCGAAGAAGCCTTCAATACCATCCATGAATGGAGCTGCCCATGCAAACACTGCTTGGAACACAATAAACATCATGATGGCAAGGCTAAGTAGGCCTAAAACCGGATGTAAGAAAATTCGATCTAGAAAATCAGTACGCTTATCTCCATGATCAACATAATGAACTACATCTTTAAAAATCATATCGATTTTTTGGTGATGAGTTCCAGTTAAACCACTCAGTTCGGTTTGTGGCACACTGTATTTTTCTTGATCAAGGGCATGTAATAAATTTTCAATACCCGCATTACGGACGGCAACTGTTTCAACAACTGGTACACCCAAACGTTGAGACAACTTTTGAGTATTAATTTGGATGCCACGACGACGCGCTTCATCCATCATATTCAGTACAAGTAAAATCGGACGACCCAACTCGATCATTTCGAGTACTAGTCCTAAATGCAATTTTAAGTTAGTGGCATCAACCACACATAAAAAGGCATCTTGCTGCCCTTCTTCTGCAATCTTACCCAAACAAACGTCACGGGTAATCACTTCATCAGGACTGGTGGCATTAAGGCTATATGTACCCGGCAAATCAAGTACACGCACTGCTCGGCCTGAAGGCAACTGAAAATGACCAACCTTACGCTCGACCGTTACACCAGCATAGTTTGCAACTTTTTGTCGAGTTCCCGTTAAATGGTTAAAAAGAGAGGTTTTACCACAGTTAGGGTTTCCCACAAGGGCAATACGTAACGCATCACTCATGCGGGTACTCCTTCTTCTACTTGAATTTCAATTTTTTCCGCTTCTGCTTTACGTAAAGCGAAACGAGTAAAGCCAATTTGGATTAAGATCGGATCACCACCAAAAATACCTTTGGTAATCACTTCCACTCGTGTGCCCGGTACAAAGCCCAGACTTTCCAAACGAATTGCGACCAAATCTTGCTGCTCGGACTCTAGTTCTATCCGATTCACTTTGGTGATGGTCGCCGCTTGCTTCACTTTTAAAGCTGATAAACGCACCGCATCCGATCCTAAACCTTTTTTAATAGTATACATATAAATGAGAATAATTACCAAATAAGGTTAAATTTCACTTCTTATTCAGTTTAATCGACAAACCTTAAAGTTTCTTTTACAGTACAGAGGTTTAGAGGATCTAGTGTATGTTGAATAAAAAACCGCGTATTCCAAGCCCTGTTCAAATTCCTGAACATTTGAGCTTTTTACAAGGTTTTCGTGACTATCTCGTTGCTCAGACGGTAAGTCCACATACACGTAATGCTTATTTATCCGACCTTATTCAATGCAGTGAACTTCATAAAAAATCAGCTCTTCCAGAGTGGACAAGTGATGATATCGCTGATGTTTTGATTGAGTTGACTAAAGCTGGAAAAAGCCCGCGCTCGATTGCCCGTTGCTTATCTGCCCTACGCCAGTTTTACAAATTTTTACGTGAACAGAAATTACGAAGCGATAATCCTGTAGCAACCCATCATTCTCCAAAAATTGGCAGAGCCTTACCCAAAGATCTATCAGAAGAAGATGTCGAAGCACTGATTCAGGCCCCTGATATTGATACGGCACTGGGTTTACGCGATCGGGCAATGTTTGAAGTTCTTTACGCATGTGGTTTACGTGTTTCAGAACTGCTGAACTTGCGCCTAGAACTTATTAACTTAAAACAAGGCTATTTAAGAATTACTGGTAAAGGTAATAAAGAGCGTTTGGTCCCGCTAGGGCAATTTGCTTGTGAATGGGTAGAACGCTACTTGCAGGATGCTCGGCCTCAACTCTATAAAAGCTCTACTGACTATCTCTTTTTAACTCAACACGGCGGAATTATGAGCCGTCAGAACTTCTGGTATGCCATTAAACGTTACGCCTTACAAGCCAATATTCAAGCTGAACTCTCACCTCACACATTACGTCACGCCTTTGCAACACACCTGCTCAATCACGGCGCCGATTTACGCGTAGTACAAATGTTATTGGGCCATAGTGACTTATCAACTACTCAAATTTACACACATGTAGCACAAGTGAGAATGCAACAATTGCATGAAAAACATCATCCTAGAGGTTAAAAAATTTAAAACTTATTATTTGAAATACGCCTAACAATCACTTGATTTCGTTCACAAAGGTTAAGAAAGTTTTAACAATACACGCTAGATTTTTTGTTATGCTTAGCAGCTTCTGACTATAAATACTGATGAAATAAGGGTTATCTATGTCTTTTACCCGATCTCAACTTTTTCTTGCCTGTGCTTTGGCTTCTAGCCTGTTATTCAGTGCTTGTTCTAAAGAAAACAAACCACAAAAAGAAGATGCGCTCACTGCGACCGCACCTGCTACTGGGGAAGCTTCAACCATCATTGAACGCAATGCGAAACAGCGTTTAATTGAAACTTTGCAAAAACAATTTAAGAATGCAAACATCAACGCCAAAATTTTAGATATCAAGCCTACTGAAGTGCCTAACTTATATTGGGTAAATCTCGAAGGAATGACGTCGATTTATACAACCAGTGATGGCAAATACCTGATTCAAGGTGATGTCATTCGTTTAGGCGGTAAAGAACTACATAATATTGGCGATAATCTTCAAGCTTCAGAAAATAAAAAGCATCTTGCTGCTTTAAAAAATGAAGATTTGATCGTTTACCCAGCTAAAGGTGGTAAGGCTAAACATGTGATTTATGTGTTTACCGATGCAAGCTGTCCTTATTGCCACAAATTACATGAGCATTTACCTGAAATTAATGAAAAAGGTATTGAGGTACGCTATATCGCTTGGCCACGCGGTGAACAATTTATGCCGACCATGGAAGCTGTATGGTGTAGTGCAGACCGTAAAGCTGCCTTTAACCAAGCCGTACAAGGCATTAATATTCCACCAGCTCAATGTAAAAACCCTGTCCGTGAACAATATCAACTTGGTTTAAACATGGGTGTAAATGGAACACCGGCTATTTATAATGTTGATGGCGAGTACTTAGGTGGATACCTAACACCGGATGAATTAATTAAACGTCTGGATAAATAACATCCTTTAGGCTGATGAATGATTAATCATCTATCTCTTTTAAAAAGCGCTGCTCTGATTGCAGCGCTTTGTTTTTTCAATAATTAATATTTAAACAACCTCTGTTTAAAGACTGATCTACTCTTCTTTTCCAAACATCGCACTCTAATTCATTGAACAGGCACTAAAAGCGCTAGAGTCTGGCGTTTTTTTTAGCTATGATCTAGCTTCAACTAAATGATTAAATGATGAATGGAGTGTGACGTGAAACCAGTTCGCCTGGCAATACTCGGTCTAGGAACCGTAGGTGGAGGAGCCCTTAAACTACTACAAGAAAATGCCGCTGAAATTAAACGTCGCACCGGTCGAGAAATTCAAATTACCCACGTTGGAACACGCCGCCCTCGTCCAGATCTTGAATTGGAAGGGATTAAACAAAGCGCCGATTTACTTGACATCGTTCGTCAACCAGACGTTGATGTAGTTGTAGAAGTTATGGGTGGGATCCACCCTGCTTACGAAGTTATTATGGAAGCGATCAAACACGGCAAACAAGTCGTGACTGCAAACAAAGCGTTACTCGCTGAACATGGCAATGAATTATTTAAAGCAGCAGAAGACAATGCTGTGCAAATTGCTTATGAAGCAGCAGTTGCTGGTGGTATTCCAATTATTAAAGTGATCCGTGAAGGTCTTGCTGCAAACCATATCGAATGGTTGGCAGGTATTATTAATGGTACAGGTAATTTTATTCTGACTGAAATGCGTGAGAAAGGTCGTGCATTTGATGATGTATTAAAAGAAGCTCAAGAACTCGGTTATGCAGAAGCAGACCCAACTTTTGACGTTGAAGGTATTGATGCTGCGCACAAACTTACCATTTTAGCGTCTTGTGCGTTTGGTATTCCTCTTCAGTTTGATAAGGTTTATACCGAAGGTATCAGCAAAATCACTGCGCAAGATGTGAAATATGCAGAAGATCTTGGTTTCCGTATTAAACATCTCGGTATTGCACGTCGTGCTGAAAAAGGTATTGAGTTACGTGTTCACCCAACACTTATTCCAGATGAACAGCTTATTGCGAATGTAAACGGCGTTAAAAATGCTGTGTTAGTTCAGGCAAATGCCGTAGGTCCAACACTCTATTACGGCGCGGGTGCAGGCGCAGGTCCTACAGCTTCTGCGGTTGTTGCCGACGTTATTGATATTGTTCGTGACATCTCTTATACCGAAGATGGCGCAGGAACAATTCCTCAGTTGGCTTTTGAAGCATTAACAAATGTGCCAATTTTAAGCCGTGAAGAAATGACCACAGGTTATTACATTCGCTTAAATGCAGAAGACCAAACTGGCGTACTTGCAGATGTGACGACCATCTTAAGTCGCGCTGGAATTAGTATTGATGCAATCATGCAACAATCTCGTTTAAAAGACCTTATTCCAATCGTGATTCTGACCGATCCAATCGTTGAATCTAAAATGGATGATGCTCTTGCACAAATTCAAGCATTACCTGCAATTCGTGGCGAAATCGTAAGAATTCGTTTAGAATCGCTCGATAGTTAATCAGGTTGAGGGAAAGATTCCCTCTCCCGCTTCACCTCTAATTGGAACACCATCATGTCTAATGCCAATCGTTATACTGGTCTTGTAGATCGTTATCGTGACCGTTTGCCAGTTTCGGCAACTACTCGTGCTATCTCTTTGGGTGAAGGCAACACCCCACTCATTAAACTTGAGAATATTCCACGTATTATTGGCAAAGATGTTGAAATTTATGTGAAATACGAGGGTTTAAACCCAACTGGTTCATTTAAAGACCGTGGTATGACCATGGCTGTAACCAAAGCGGTTGAAGAAGGCTCTAAAGCGATTATCTGTGCATCTACTGGTAACACTTCTGCTGCTGCTGCTGCCTATGCTGCACGTGCAGGTATCAAAGCATTTGTTTTGATTCCAGAAGGCAAAATTGCAATGGGTAAAATGGCACAAGCGATGATGTATGGTGCGATCACTATGCAAATTCGTGGTAACTTCGATGATGGTATGCGTCTTGTAAAAGAAGTTGCTGATCAAGCGCCTGTAACGATTGTAAACTCAATCAACCCTTACCGTTTGCAAGGTCAAAAGACGATTGCTTATGAAATCGTTGAAGCTTTAGGCCGTGCACCTGATTACCACTGCTTACCTGTAGGTAACGCAGGTAATATCACCGCTCACTGGATGGGTTATACCGAAGCTGTAGCAGACCAGCCTGCTGATCAGTTTGAACAAGTGATTTATGATGCTGCGACTGATCAATTCACTGGTCCAAAACCAGAAGGTTTACCGACTATGGTGGGTTACCAAGCTTCTGGCGCAGCTCCATTCTTACGTGGCGCTCCAGTTGAAAGCCCTGAAACTGTTGCAACTGCAATCCGTATTGGTAATCCACAAAGCTGGAACCATGCAAAAGCTGTAGTACGTGACTCTAAAGGCTGGTTTGATGAACTTCAAGACAGCGAAATTTTAGAAGCTCAACGCTTACTTTCTATGTATGAAGGCGTATTTGTTGAGCCAGCGTCTGCTGCTTCTATCGGCGGTGCGATCCGTGATATTAAAGCGGGTAAAATTGCTGAAGGTTCTGTAATTGTATGTACAGTAACGGGTAATGGCTTGAAAGATCCTGACACTGCAATCAAACAATGTGCTGATGCAGTGATGTTGTCAATTGATGCAACAATGGACCAAGTAAAAGATTCGATTTTATCTAATATGTAAGATCTTATTTTTAAAAAAACGGCTGTATTAAACAGCCGTTTTTTTATGTCTTTTTTTATAGCCATAAAAAAACGCTTCTTGATAGAAGCGTTTTTTAGAATATTGAACTTAAATACGTTTTGGTAAATTACTTAACCAACCCAATAAGTTAGTTGCATCATTATTACGTGCCTGTGTACTTGGTTCACCCAGTAATACAATGACTGCCGGACGTGAATTTACAGTCGTGTGCATTACAACACAGCGACCTGCTTCATTAATATATCCAGTTTTAGACAAGTTAATATTCCAACCACCATTGCGTACAAGAGCATTGGTATTGTTAGATTTCAACACGCGATAACCTAAGTTAAAATCATAAGTTGGTGTAGTTGAGAATTGACGAATCAAGCCATATTGAGAAGCTGTACTTGCCAAAATCCCTAAGTCACGCGCAGAAGATACATTACGCGGATCTAAACCAGTTGACTCATAATAGTGGGTTGCGTTCATACCTAAAGCACGTGCTTTAGAATTCATTGCAGCGACGAATGCTGGACGACCACCTGGATAAGTACGTGCTAAAGCCGCCGCTGCTGGGTTTTCTGATTTCATTAGAGCAAACAGAAGAACTTCTGCACGATTCATCTTGTCGCCAACACGTAAGGTTGAACTTGAGTTTTTACCATTTGCACCAGCAAAATCGATTTGCTCAAGTGTAATTTCTTCTGACATGTTTAAACGGGCATCTGCCGTTACAACTGCTGTCATCAACTTAGTAATAGAAGCAATTGGCACAGAAGCGTTGGTATTTTTACTGTAGAGTACTTCACCAGTTTGCGCGTCCATCACAAGTGCAGCTCGAGCACTTACACTCGGCTGGGCATTGTAACCAGTCGTATCACGGATTGGAGCAATTTTCGGTGCAGATGCTACAATTTTCGGTGCACTACCACCACGCAAAGTTGTGGTTACCGATGTTGAACCTTGCGGAGTAGGTTCGTCATCTTCATCATTTAAAAATTGGCTAGCATCAGCTGAAGACCAATTTAAGCTTGCAGTACCACTATTCCCTGAGGACGGGTTATTGACGAGTTCTGCAAAGCTTGTTGAACTCAAACTAAGCAAAATAGACATGCTTAGCACATGCATTAAAGACTTTTTAGAATTTTTCACGGCACAATACTCGACTCAGGGTGATACACATTTGCGCTTACTATAATTATGCCTTACATTTGAGGTATAAGGTATAACGCTTTTACCGACACAATTGTGCACAACTATTCGCTCACTATATAAGAATAGGATTGCTAATTTTGTCATTCCATTGCAAGCTAATTTTGCTTTATGTAACAAAAAACTTGTTTTTTGAAAGAAAGGAGGTCTTCTTGATTACAGTTTTAGTTGTGGATGACCATGAACTTGTACGTACGGGGATTTGCCGTATGTTAGAAGATCATGCCGATGTAGAGGTCATTGGACAAGCCGAATCGGGTGAAGAAGCAATTGCTATTGTTCGTCAGAAACATCCTCAAGTTGTGCTACTTGATGTCAATATGCCTGGCATCGGTGGCGTAGAAACAACCCGCCGTTTACTGCAAACAGCACCAGATACAAAAGTGATTGCAGTCAGTGGCTTAGCAGAAGAACCATACCCTTCTCTTTTGCTTAAAGCAGGAGCTAAAGGCTACATTACCAAAGGTGCTCCAATTACAGAAATGGTTCGGGCTATTAATAAAGTGATGCAAGGCGGCAAATACTTTAGTGCCGATATTGCGGAACAACTAGCAAGTTCTTATTTATCCGACACACAGCAATCACCTTTTGATTCTCTCTCTGAACGAGAAATGCAAGTTGCAATGATGGTTGTAAATTGTATTAGCGCTCAAGAAATTGCAGACAAACTTTTTGTAAGTGTTAAAACAGTGAATACTTACCGCTACCGTATTTTTGAAAAGCTAGCCATTGATAGTGATGTTAAACTAACTCATCTCGCGATTCGTTACGGTCTGATCAAGCCTTAATCAGACTTACATGCAATTTCCCGTAAACTCATCCTTGTCCCATACGATATTTCGTTTGGGCACGTGGTATGGTTTATATCGCCTTATTATTGCGGTTAGCCTGAATATTATTTTGGTTTTAACCGATGCTCAAATCGACAATAGTCTACAGCAACCCACTTTATATTCTTACACACTATTCGGCTATTCGCTTTTAAGCCTTCTTCAACTTTTATGCTTTAAGTTTATTGCCACTCAGGCCACAAGGCAGCTCATTTTATTTTTTGTAGTTGATATTATCTGTCTGAGTTTACTTACATTTTCTGTAGGTGAACCCAATCTTCAACTCAGCTTGCTCTATGTGATTGCCATATTTACTTCGGCCATTTTACTTAGCGCAAGAATGTCGTTGCTCATTACATTACTTGCAGTCATTGCCGTTATTTACCAACGCTTCGTTGGCAGTTTATTTGACTACAATAATTTAAATACGATCGGTAATAGCGCTTTATTGGCCTTCTTGTTTTTTGTAGTACACGGAATCGGACAAATTGCGGTCCAGCGCTTTAAATTACTTGAAGCGCTAACTTTCCATCAATCAATAGAACTCTATCAACTACAAAATATTAACCGCTATATCTTGGAACAAATTGAAGAGGGCTATTTAGTTCTAGATGAAAACTATGACATTGTTTTAAGTAACCCAGCCGCCTGCTCTCTTTTAGGAATTCCACCTCAATTTGCCAGTGAAAAATATCCCTTAGCAAAATGGTATGCTGACTTATTTGAAATTCTTAAGTTTGATAACTTAAAAGAAGGTGATCGATTTATTTTTGAATCTCGGCTTTCAGCCTACTCTATTAATATTAAAGTGCAACATCTTTTGGTGCCGCAGCAAGCATTAACACTACTCATCTTACAAGATGCACAGCAGATTAATCAGCAAGCTCAACAACTCAAACTTGCCGCTTTAGGACAACTCTCAGCAAGTATTGCACATGAGATCCGTAATCCTCTTGCAGCCATTGTTCAAGCAAATGAATTACTCAAAGATAGTGATGTGGAGCAGCAAAATACTTTACGCAATATGATTGGAAAGCAAACCAAACGTATTGATAGTATTGTTCAAGATACGTTAGGACTTGCCCGCAGTGAAAGAACGTATCCCATCCAGATTGAATTAAACGACTTCTTAAAAACGTTATTAGATGAAGATTTATCTGATGTTAAACATGCGATCCAGCTTAAAAGTTCTGATTTATCCTTAAAGCTATTGTTTGATGAAAAGCAACTCAGACAAGTGTTAATTAACCTTGTTAGGAATGCTCTACGCCATAATGCACCCGACTCTCCCTATGTTCTGATCAATATCCATTCACAAACAAATAAAATTTATATTGATGTGATCGATTACGGTGAAGGTGTTTCAAAACGTGATATATCTCAATTATTTAAGCCATTTTTTAGTACCGAAATTAATGGAACTGGTTTAGGATTATATTTGTCTCATAGTTTTTGTGAGGCAAACCATGCAAAGCTCACTTATGTAGAGCAAAAACAAGGGGCATGCTTCAGAATAGAATGCCCAATAATATATTGATTTTTTTATTAGGTTTTTGGGGAAATGGCAGAACAGCAACCACTCGTTTTGCTTGTAGACGATGAAGAAGATTTGTGCCTGTTAATGCAAATGACTCTTGCACGAATGGGGATTAAGACACATCTTGCTTATCGGGTTGAACAGGCCAAACAGCTTTTTACTCAGTTTCATTACGATGCATGCTTGACCGATTTAAATCTACCTGACGGTAGTGGTTTAGAATTGGTTCAACATGTTTCTCAAACTTACCCACACACTCCCATTGCAGTCTTAACTGCATACGGCAATATGGATATTGCAATTGCAGCATTAAAAACTGGAGCTTTTGATTTTGTCAGCAAACCGATTAACCAGATTCATTTAGATCAGCTATTAAAAAAAGCGCTCAATCAGCCAAAACCAGAGCATGAATTTGGTGAAACAACTCTAGAGAATGACTTATTAATTGGGCGTTCACCACCTATACAAAACTTACGGACAGCTATTAAAAAAATAGCCCGCTCCCAAGCTCCTGTATTTGTTACAGGCGAGTCTGGTACGGGTAAAGAAGTTGTTGCGAATCTGATTCACCGCTTAAGCAACCGCAGTGAAGGACCATTTATTGCAATTAACTGTGGAGCAATCCCAACTGAGCTCATGGAAAGTGAACTTTTCGGGCATAAAAAAGGGAGCTTTACTGGAGCGGCTCAAGACAAACAAGGTCTGATTTTATCGGCACATGGCGGCAGTTTATTTTTAGATGAAATTGCCGAATTGCCTTTAAGTATGCAAGTTAAATTGCTTCGCGCAGTACAAGAGAAAAAGATTCGCCCAGTAGGTTCAGATCAGGAAATTGATGTTGATTTTCGAGTAATCAGTGCGAGTCACCAAGACTTAGATTTATTAGTTCAACAAGGTAAATTCCGTCAGGACTTATTTTTCCGTATTCATGTTATGGATATTATGTTGCCGCCACTACGTGACCGTGGTGGAGATATTTTGCTATTGGCCAATCATTTTATTCAAAAGGTTTGTACGGAATGGGGAGTTTCAAGCAAGCAATTAACAGCGAGCGCTGAAACTTACTTATTGCAGCAAGACTTTCCGGGTAATGTTCGTGAATTAAGAAATATGATTGAACGGGCTATTACTTTAAGTGATGATGAGTCCATTGATTTAACACACTTAGCGCCTCCTCTTAGAGGCAGTAGCGTGAGCCCGCAAATCGTAACGAAACAACTAAATCAAACACTGGCTGTTCAGACTCACCCAAAATTTCCAATGGAAGGTTTAGAACGCTACTTAGAAAATATCGAAAAAGATATTTTACTGAATGCTCTGAACATGACGCATTGGAATCGAACTTTAGCGGCTAAAAAGTTAGGAATGACTTTCCGTTCTTTGCGCTATCGACTCAAAAAATTTGGCTTAGATACTGAAATAGGAGAGGAAGTATAAAAGTTACTTCCTCTTTAGAAATAAATCTGCAACGCGCTCTAAATATACATCTTCTTTCATTTCTGCAGGTAATGGATAGGTCTGGTTAGGTTGAATACCCTGACCTTCAATCATATTGCCATTTGGCGTGTAGTAATGAGAGACCGTCATCTGTAGAGCTGCTCCACTCGGTAAAGGAAATAGCTTTTGTACTACACCTTTTCCATAACTTTTTTCACCCATCACCCAAGCACGCTGGTGTTCTTTCATGGCCGCAGTAAAAACTTCTGCCGCCGATGCAGAGCGGTGATTAATTAATATACCCAGTTTTATATTCTGAAATTCATTACCGGGCAAAGCTTGAAACTGCTGGTTACCTTCCGAACGGCTTTTGGTCGAAACAATAATTCCGTTATTTAAAAATAAATCTGCTGACTCAACTGCTGCCGATAACAACCCACCCGGATTGTTTCGCAAATCGATTAAAACAGCTTTTAAACGTGGAGAACTGTTTTCTTCAATTAATCTTTTAATTTCATTAGCAGTGTCTTGTTGGAATACTCTAATTTTGAGTACAAGCACCTGATTATGTAGCATTACAGGTTCTATATCGGTTTCTATTTTTTTATTACGAACTAAGTTGATATTTCCGTTTAGCTCTTCTGCTTGTACTTGAAGTGTACTTCCTATAGAACCGTAAAGTAGGCCAAATACCTGATCTTGGTTTAAATTTTTTAAATCTTGGTTATCAATTTTGAGAATCGTCTGACCATTTCTCAAACCTAATTTATAAGAATCAGAACCGGTTTTAAGATCACGAATCATCCATTTATGAGCATGTGATTCAGGGCTTAATGCAAAATCAACTGATGCAAGATCACCCTCTGTGTATTGAATCAGTTGGCGATATTCTTCTGCCGATAAATAACGCGAATAACGATCTAACCCGCTCACTAACCCTTTTATGGCTTGTTGAAACAAGGCATCGTCAGACTTCACATCAACGTAATTATCTCGAACGATTCCATAGATTTGCACAAACTGTTGAATCGACTCGATTGGCACCTCTGCATAGCTATGTTCCGGTTCTTCCGAATCCGAATGCAAAGGTGACATTTTTTCTTTTACAACTGGCGCTGCAAAAGCAAATTGGCTGCAACACAGCAACATACTTACAATAAGTTTTTTATATTTAATGTGTTGCAGCATCCAATCACCTTTAACTTATGCAGATAGTGTAATCAGATTACGTCCTTGCATTTCAGCAGGAACAGGAATCTTCATTAAATTGAGAATTGTCGGTGCTACGTCTGCAAGCACACCACCTTCTGCAATTGTTGCTTGTGTTGGGCCAACATAGATAAACGGCACAAGCTCAGTTGTATGTTGAGTATGCACTTGCCCACTTTCGTAGTCTTGCATTTGTTCAACGTTACCATGGTCAGCAGTAATGAGCATATGGCCTTTTTTCGCCATAACTGCCTCATAGACACGACCTAAACAAGTATCAACCGCTTCAACTGCTTTAACCGCAGCATCAAACACACCCGTATGACCGACCATATCACCATTTGCATAGTTCACAACTAATAAGTCGTACTCACCCGAATTAATCGCTTTAACCAACTCATCAGTGACTTCATAAGCACTCATTTCTGGCTTAAGGTCATATGTCGCAACGTTTGGAGATGGAATTAGAATACGTTTTTCACCTGGATATTCATCTTCACGACCACCACTAAAGAAGAATGTTACATGTGCATACTTTTCAGTTTCAGAAATACGTAACTGGGTTTTACCTAAAGAAGATAAATACTCACCCAATGAATTTTTAAGGGCTTCTGGCATATATGCAACTGGTGCATCAATGCTTGCCTGATAACGCGTTAACATCACAAATTTAGAAAGATTTGGTACAACTTTGCGTTCAAAACCAGCAAAGTCTTTCTCTACAAATGCGCGAGTAATTTCACGAGCTCGGTCAGCACGGAAATTCATAAATACAACGCTATCACCATCTTGAACTTTAGCAATATCACCAATACGAGTCGCTTTTACAAACTCATCATTTTCATTGGCTGCATAAGCTAGCTCTAAGCCTTCAACCGCTGTTTGCGCAGTACGAAGTGCTTCACCTTCGGTTAACAAGCGATAAGCTTGCTCAACGCGATCCCAACGGTTGTCACGGTCCATTGCAAAGTAGCGACCAATCATGGTTGCGATACGGCCTTGGCCCGGATATTGAGCAAATAATGCATCTAATTTTTCTAAAGACGGCTGAGCACTGCGTGGAGGTGTATCACGACCATCAAGGAAAGCGTGTAAATAAACTTTTGCTCCGCGTTTTAATGCAAGCTCACACATCGCCACAATATGATCTTCATGTGAATGGACGCCACCTTCTGAAAGTAGCCCCATAATATGGACAGCACCGCCAGCAGCTTTGGCTTTTTCAACAGCGTCGATCAACACTTCATGTTTGAAAAAGTCACCAGTACGGATATCTTTAGTAATACGGGTAAAGTCTTGATAAAGCACACGCCCGGCACCAAGATTCATATGGCCGACTTCAGAATTCCCCATTTGACCATCAGGCAATCCAACATCTTCACCTGAACCAGAAATTAGACTATTCGGATGCTTGGCTTTCATTGCCGCCAAATTTGGTGTTTTTGCTGCAAGAAAAGCATTATCTTCAATCGCTTCACGGTGTCCAACACCATCCATAATGACCAGAACGTGAGGGATCTTGCCAGCAGTTGCATCCGTCATAATCAATTTCTCTTTTGTCTACAATTTCGTCACAATATCTTACCGAATTTTCGGTCAAGACTCTATTTATTCCTATGGCTTTCACCAATATCCGCGATTGATGAAAAACCATAAATATCACTTATTACTAGCGAGCGCGGTAAAGCAAATAACTTCCGGCACCAAACATTAGCAAGATAGGTACAAGTACGAACCATGCTGGAGATGGAGAATAAACCAAGCTCGCATAGCCCAAGAAATCCTGCAAATAATAGAAACTCAAACCAATAAACAATGCGATCACCAAACGGAAACCCATTGATTGTTGGCGTAACGGTCCAAAAATAAAAGAACACGCCACGAGAACTAATGCGATAAGTGAAAATGGCGAAGCAACTTTTTGCCAGAAAGCCAATTGGTACGTTTTTGGTACCTGGCTATATTCATCCATATAACGCATAAAGCTAATCAGTTGGCTTGGCGATAAATCTTCAGGATCTAAAGTCACCATATGCACATATTTAGGCTGTAATGCTAAAGCAAGTGATTGTTCTTCATGGTCAGTTTTGATGGCATTGCCTGCCGCCAAAATGTCCATTTGTTCAGCTTTTTTCAAAGCCCATTGACCATTTTTAATAAACTGTCCTTGCTGAGCATTAATTAATGATTGCAAGTAATAGTTCTGGTCAAAGTCGACCACTTGAATGTCTCTTAAATTACCTTGAGAGTTAGCATAGTCGATATAGATAAATCGCTGCCCTTCACGTGACCAATAGCCTTTAACTTCACCTAAAGCAGCTACTGAACGATGGCTTTTAACACTTTGTGCTTTTTCATTCGTGTAAGGAATAACCCATTCACTTAAAGCAAATGACAAAATAATAAGCAGTAAAGCTGAGCGCATAACCCAACCTACAATACGCCATAAGCTAACACCAACTGAACGCATAACAATGAGCTCACTACTCGTTGCTAATGAGCCCAGCCCAATCACAGCACCAATCAAGGCAGAGATAGGTAAAATTTCATAGAGATAGCGAGGAGCTCCCCACAAGACATAGACGAGAGCTTGCCATGCGTTATAGTCTGGTTTGAGCTCACCCAACTCGCCAAGATATGTAAATAAGACCTGAAGAATGGACAAAACAACTGTGGTGCCAAACATCGCAAGCGCAGTGGTTTTCGTCACATATTTGGCGACTATTCGACGTGCTAACATTATAATTTCACTCGCTTGATCTGTTTCTTGATTTTTGGTCCTAACTTCTGCTTACGTGAGAATAAGGCGGCAGCAACGCCATACACAACTAACACGGCAGGATAAGCCCAAATATCGAGTTCTTCTTTACTAATACGAGTCTTGATTGCAATCATTAATACGATCAGACTGGAAAAAATAAAAATCGCCGGAATAAGACGGTAATAACGACCTTGTCGTGGGCTCACCTCAGACAATGCCACCGATAGCATTAACGCAATAACAATCGTGAATGGCCCAAATAAACGCCATCCCAACTCACTTCTGATGACTGGATCATTCGTTTTTGAAAAGAGTTTTGTTGTTGATAGTGCTTCTACATCGCCACTCTCAAACTTAACATCTTTGTCATTTTCTAAACGTAGACGATAAGACTGGAACTCTGCTTGTGTATATTTTGGTTGTCCCGGGAATATTTCATAGCGACGACCTTGTACCAGATCAACGACATTGGCGGTGTCATTTGCAACTTCTACACGAGTCGCTTCCTTTGCCAAAATCATAACATCTGGCTTATCTTCTTTAGCAGCGCGTTGATAAAAGAAAATATCCTTCAAATTCTTTCGGTCTTCTGACAATGAACCTGCATAGATCGTATATGGCCCAGAAGAAATGAACTCTCTTGGTCGAACCAAATCGAAACCTGTCCGAACAGCTTGTGTAGTTGTCAGTTTTTCAAACTCACGTAGTCCCCACGGCGTCATCCAGAGCATAAGCACAGACTGAAACACCATATAAACCAGCGTCATTGGAATGAGTAATCGTGCTAATTGATGACGGCTTACACCACTACCGTTTAATACAGCCATTTCATGGTCAACATATAAACGACCAAACACCAACATTAAACCAATGAAAAAACCCAATGGTAAAATGAGTGTTAGAAATTCAGGTAAACGATATCCAATGATGCTAAACAAGATACTGGCATCTAAACGCCCCTGCGCCGCCACACCAAAGTATTTGATCAGACGACCACCCATCATGATTAAGGTCAGTAAAGAAATGACCACCAATGAGGTAGAGACAACTTGCTTGACGAGATAACGCCGAATAATCAAAGTAATACTTCCAAAAGGCTAATCGGGACGTGTGCTAGTTTACCCGAATGTTAAAAATATAAAACCGCACATTGCAACGCTATGCTTGAAAGTGTTTCAATGTTTTAATCCAACATAACTTTCTATAGGCAATCACGGCAGCCATGAAATTTACAACTTATACAACTTTTCCCGAACAGACATCTAATGAATCTTTGTGGGTTTTAGTTGATTCAGAACAGCTACAAAGCAACATCAACACATATCAAATCAATAACCTAGAAAGCGTTCTTACTGCCACCCAATTCAAAGGCAACTTCAATGAAACTCTGCCTTTATTCGGTCAGGTTTCAAATCAACCTCATAGCCAATTACTTGGCTTAGGAAAAACAGCCGAACTTCAGGCGGTTAAGCTCGCTAAACTCGCCCAAACCATTATCAAATCGACACAAAATAAATTTAAGCATATCGCAATTGATATTGCTGCGTTACCTGTCGAATACCATTATTTATTCGCTTTAAGCTTAACTCAAGCAGCTTATGGTTATGATGAGTTTAAATCGAAAAAAAATGAATTTGTGTTACAACAGGTTGATTTAATTAGTTCAACAACGAGCCTCGATGAAAAACAACTGGCTTTAGTGCATGCCGTACAGTCTGGTCAGTCGTATGCACGTGACCTTGGAAACCGTCCAGGTAACATTTGTTTCCCTGAATATTTGGCAGAACAAGCATTAGCTTTAGCTGCAGAATTCCCTGATTTACTCAAAGTAACTGTCTTAAATGAACAGCAAATGGCTGATTTAGGTATGTATGCTTTTCTTGCTGTCAGCAAAGGATCTGAACGTCCGGGTCGTATCGTAACACTCGAATACCAAGCTGGAATTGACCAAGCGCCTGTTGTGCTTGTTGGTAAAGGCGTTACTTTTGATACAGGCGGTATTTCTTTAAAACCAGGCCTAGGCATGGATGAAATGAAGTTCGATATGTGCGGTGCAGCCTCTGTATTAGGTACTATCCGTGCGCTATGCGAAGCAAAACTCCCTATTCATGTCGTTGGAGCAATTGCCGCTGCAGAAAACATGCCTTCAGGTAAAGCAACTCGCCCAGGCGATATTGTGACAACCATGAGCGGACAAACAGTTGAAATTTTAAATACCGATGCGGAAGGTCGTTTGGTACTGTGCGACACATTGACCTATATCAAACGCTTCAACCCAGCAGTTGTGGTTGATATCGCAACATTAACTGGTGCATGCGTAGTTGCTTTGGGTAAAGTACTGAGTGGTTTGTTCTCACCAGATGATGCTTTAGCAGCTGAACTTCAACAAGCGGGTGAGCAATCATTTGACCGTGTATGGCGTATGCCAGTCATTGAAGATTATCAAGAATTACTTGATTCACCATTTGCTGATATTGCAAACATCGGCGGTCCATACGGCGGTGCGATTACGGCAGCATGTTTCCTTGAGCGCTTTACACGTGAGTACCGTTGGGCTCATTTAGATGTAGCAGGAACAGCGTGGTTATCTGGTCCAGCTAAAGGTGCAACAGGTCGTCCAGTACCATTACTCATGCAATTTTTAGCGAATCGTGTAAATACGAATGGCTAAAGTTAGTTTTTATCTGTTTGAAACCAGTGAAGAACGGCAAGTCGATAGTGCTTGCCGTTTATGCCGAAAGATTTTGCAGAAGCATCCTAAAATCTGGTGGTATTGCCCAGATGTGCAGCTACAACAAACTCTTGATGAAAGATTATGGGATTTCCACCCTGCAAGTTTCATTGCGCATGGGATTGATCAAGCTGAAGCTGCTGTATGTATTTCGGCTAAACAACCGCTTGAACAAGGCTTGTTAGTATTTAATTTTAACAATCATGCACTTGAACAAGTTGATCATTTTAGCCACATTATAGAAATTGTTGAAAATAATGAAACAGCCAAGCAAATTGGTCGAGAAAAATTTAAAATGTATCGCCGTTTGGGTATAGAACCGCGGACCTTTAAATTATAACGCGCTAAAATGTAAATACTGTTGAACAAAGGAGAAGCATGGTGGCATTAAATGTCGGGCAAGATTTTAAAAAAAGATGGTTAAATGCGCCTGAAGCTGTCCGTCATGCCTATCAACAGGATCTGGCACGTATTTGCGACCTATTAGAACCCCAAACCCCTATTCAGCTTTGGGTTTTAAATGACGAAAAAGCGCAGTTAGAATCGCAGCAAAAAATTGAACAAGCTTACGCGGACCTTAAAGCAGAGCTTATTGAGCAAGCACGTATCCGTCGTCAGCTCGCTTTAGAAAAAGCACTTGCTGATAAACGTGCATCAGAAGCCGCTTATGCTGCGGCATTGCAAGCAGACGAAATTCGCAAGTTTAATGAACAGACTGAAACATTACAGACATTACGTAGCCATTTAGAACAAGAAGTTGCAGAACAAACTGCACGTTATCAGAAAAATCCAGAAACCCCAGCCGTCAATTATTCTGCTGGCGTAAAACTTAGTATTACCGATGATCAAATTTTATCTGAGCTTGAAAGTTTACGCATTCGTTTAGAACTTGAAGCTGAGAACTTAATTGAAGAGTCTGTAACGGCTTTCCGAGCAAAACTACATGCGGCAGCTCAAGAAGAAATTGAATACATTTTAAAGAATTCTAAGTTTTCTGATGAAAAAATAGAAAAGTAAAGTTTTAAAAACTTCTTCTGTCATAAAACTGACACCTATATGTCACAAAATAGACATAAATATTATTCTTGTAGATCAATTGATTATGAGAATAGAAAGTAGTGATTTAAGATAATTAATGAGGGTAAGAAATGGACATTCCGCATCAGATTTCAATGCAACTTGAGCAGCTTAATCAGGGTGAACAATGGACATTTTCAGCACAAGAACTTTATATGAGTCATAACGACTTTAATTCACTTTCAATCTTGCTGACACGGGCATCGGAAAAAGGTAAATTTTCAATTACACGCACTCAGCATACTAAACCATGGGTCGGCACACATTCGGTTACTCTCACCAAGCATTAATTTTTAAAAATAAAAAAACCGGAACATATGTCCGGTTTTTTTATTTTGATGATCTGGCTTTTATTTTAAAAAACCATTTTCAGCTAAAAAAGCCATACTAATATTTGACTCAGTTTTTTGTTCAGCTGCTTTATCACCTAACAATAAACGCTCGATATAACGCGCCAACACGTCGACTTCAAGGTTGACCTTACTGCCTACTTGCCATGTTCCAATATTGGTACGTTCTGCGGTATGCGGAATCAAATTCAAGCTTAAAATATTTCCACGTAAGTGGTTAATCGTTAAGCTAATTCCGTCAACGGTTACAGAACCTTTTTCCGCCAAATATTTAGCAAGTTCTGTCGGTGCTGTAACTTCATAATAGATTGAACGAGCATCTTCACGCACTACGGTAATTTCACCTACACCATCAACGTGACCACTTACAATGTGCCCGCCAAAGCGCGTTGTCGGTAACATTGCCTTTTCAACATTGACACGTTGTCCAACTTTCCAGTTACCTAAAGTCGTTCGATTTAAACTTTCACGAGAAACATCTGCTGCATACCAATTATCGCCCCATTCAATCACTGTGAGGCAAATACCATTGGTTGCAATCGAATCACCCAAATGTACATCAGACATATCCAGATCAGTCTGAATACGTAGACGTACATCACCACCTACACTTTGCAGGCTTTCAACTTTACCTAAACTTTCAATGATGCCTGTAAACATGGCTCAATCTCCAAATCTTTTTACACTGCTTAAATTGCAGCGCTTACCAAAGTGCGAGCTGTGTACTATTGCCTGAGGTATCTACACCACCTAGCTCGGCGAAGTGGTAAAGCTGGCCTAATAACTGACGTAATGGTGGTCCTGACTTAGCATGAGTATCAGTAATCACAATAAACTCAAGCACGCGTGCACGTTCAGACTGTCGTTGTTTACTCACTCGATAACGCGGAACATCTTGTGTTAACAAGGTCACTTTGCCTCGTTCCAGATTGGCCATAAGTAAATCTTTCGGCTCGATATTACCATCAGTTGAATAGCTGGTCAGAATATAGCGTGCATTGATCGTTGAAAGTAATTTCTCATACGCATCTTTTGCATGTTTAGAAGAGTTATATGGACTTGGGCGTTCTTTACGCCATGCTCTATCAATACCACTCTTATAACCTTTGGTATCCGGTGAAGGTAAATCCACCTGATCCCATAAAGTTAATGCATTTAAAACGTGGTAATTACTACTATATGCGTGCTGGTTATATGGTGGATCGAGATAGGCAACATCAACCTCAAAACCACTCATTTGATTTGCTAGATGTTGTGAATCTACACACCACATTTCAGCAGCCGGACGTTTGCGATCACCAATCTCACAAAAACGGCTCGGTGTTAACCAAAGTAATGATTCAATTCGTTCTAACGCAGTTTGAGTACGTCCGCCCCACCCTTGGTGGAAGCTTTTAAATACACCACTCGTGTTACTGACAAAACTAGCTGAATAGAGCAATGGCGCAAGTAAAGCACTCATCTCTACATCATTAATTGCGCCTTGTGCCTGCCATGTTGCAATCTGCTGACGAATTGCATCGATACGCATACCGTTACGACGTTTAAAGAATAAACGGTCACGAGTTGGATCGTATACATCATCGTTACGTGGACAAAGGTTATGCGTTACCCAACCTTTAACTTCAGGTAAGC
This sequence comes from Acinetobacter sp. LMB-5, assembly GCF_001541635.1. Lineage (NCBI taxonomy): Bacteria > Pseudomonadati > Pseudomonadota > Gammaproteobacteria > Moraxellales > Moraxellaceae > Acinetobacter > Acinetobacter sp. LMB-5. The sequence goes on from NZ_LRDR01000013.1 coordinate 51,729, forward strand.
GATTTAAATAATCGATTGCCTTTTGATAGCCCCCCAGTTCTTTAAAAGCAGGTGCATCTACACAGGCTAAAATCGCATGATTTAAAGCATGACTATAAGGTTCCCAGTCATTCGCAATCACACGGTAACCATTTTGACGTGCTAAACGAGATACAACGCCACTGCCGGCAAAGAAATCGGCAAAAATCGGTGGATTCTTTTTCTTGCTATTCAGCGTCCCTGTAATTTCAAGGGCTTCTAAAATTAGATGGAGCAATCGGCGCTTGTTACCCAAGTACGGCACAAGCTGATGGAAAAGATATTCGTCTGTCGTACGGGCTGCATGACGACGTTTGTGATAAACCGAAGGCTCTGAATTCATACTTTCTCTTGCGTAGGGATTAACCTTAAGCGTATATCTTGATCAATTTGTGTCACATCAAGAAGTGTAAAACGAAGTTGCTCTGCCATATATTCAAATTCTGCATTGAACATGGCACTTGCACTTTTCCCCAATAATGTTGGGGCAATATAACTGATCAATTCATCCACCAAACCTTCTTGCAAAAAGGCAGTAGACAATGTTGCGCCAGCTTCAACCAGCACATCATAAATTTGATGTTGCTTAGATAGGGTCTGTAATAGCATTTTTAAAGGCTGAATTTCTAATTGTATCACGCCTAAATCAGCAAGTTCTTGGCGATAAGGCCCCATCACCATCACAGTTTCAGGATTCTCTAAGATCTTAGCGTTAAGTGGTAAACGTCCTTGGCGATCTAAAACAACACGTTTTGGCTGAGCAACTGTCTCGATATCAAAATTATTAAGTGAACGCGCATTAAGCTGACAATCATCTGCAATCACAGTTTTAATACCTGTAATCACTGCTCCAGAAATGGCACGCCAATGTTGTACATCTTGACGAGCAGCAGAGCCTGTAATCCATTTCGACTCACCTGATGCCATTGCAGTACGCCCATCTAAACTTGAGGCTACCTTTAAACGCACATAAGGCATGCCTGTAGACATTGCCTTTAAAAAACCTTGATTAAGTTTTGATGCTAAATCTTCGCAAATGCCAACTTCTACTTCAATTCCGGCATTTTCTAAAATCTGAACACCCTTACCCGCCACCAATGGATTTGGATCAGGACAAGCAACCACTACTTTTTTAACTTGAGCTTTCACCAATGCTTCGGCACAAGGAGGGGTTCTGCCATAATGTGCACATGGTTCAAGCGTAACGTAAGCTGTTGCACCTTGTGCATGTTCACCCGCTTCGCGTAAGGCAAAAACCTCTGCGTGTGGCTGACCCGCTTTAGGATGAAAACCTTGGCCAATTAACTGATCATCTTTGACAATCACACAACCAACATTTGGATTAGGCTTGGTCGAATATAGTCCTCGTTTGGCAAGTTCAATAGCTTGCTGCATCCAATACTGATCTTGTTTCAACTCAGACATAAAAATCTCAAATGATTAGTGTTCACGTTGTTGCATTTGCTCAATTTGACGGCGAAACGCTTCAACATCCTGAAAATCTTGATAGACAGAAGCAAATCGGACGTAAGCAACATGGTCAAGGGCAAATAAAGATTGCATGACGATTTCGCCAATTGTTCTAGATTTCACATCACGCTCACCTAAACGGCGAATCTGCAACTGAATATCACTTAAAACTGTTTCGATCTGCTCTTGTGTGACCGGACGTTTTTGCAAAGCATGCATTAACGAACGGCGTAATTTTGCCTCATCGAAAGGTTCATTTTTTCCATTCGATTTGATCACACGGGGCATTACCACTTCATAGCTTTCAAAAGTGGTAAAACGTTCACCGCAACTTACACACTCACGACGTCGACGAATCTGACAGCCTTCGGCGGCTAAACGTGAATCGATGACTTTACTATCTGCGGCGTTGCAAAATGGACAATGCATAGCGGATTTATAGGGTCGATTACTTTGACCTAGTGTAGCAAAATTTCTACACTTACAGAACCAGCATTCTTCAAGACAAAAAAACAGTCCTGAGCAAGATCAAAGCATCGCTTTGATCACAGCGCAAGACTGTTCTTTTAAGACAGATATGTTAATGATTATTCGATACGTTCGCCATGTTGGCTTAAATCCAGACCCATACGCTCATCATCAGCATTAACACGGATACCAATCACAAGATCAATCACTTTAAGAATAATGAAAGTCGCGATACCACTGTAAACCATGGTTGCTAATACGCCTTCAACTTGTACCCATAATTGGCCAGCGAATGTTGGAGCTAATGCAACGTTGGCTGCTTTAATAATTTCGTCACTGTAGAATACGCCAGTTAAAATCGCACCGACAATACCACCTACCGCATGCAAACCAAACGCATCCAAAGCATCATCGGCTTTAAGTAAGCGTTTAAGTGCTGTAATACCCCAGAAGCACACTACGCCACCAATAAGGCCCATCACTAAAGCACCGCCTACCCCAACAAAACCTGCTGCTGGTGTAATCACAACTAAACCAGCTACCGCACCAGAAGCACCACCTAATACAGATGCTTTACCACGGATCATACGTTCAACAACTAACCAAGAGAATGCAGCAGCGGCAGCAGCAACTTGAGTCACTAAAATTGCCATACTTGCACGAGCACCAGCGCCTAGAGCACTACCACCGTTAAAGCCGAACCAACCTACCCAAAGTAAGCTTGCACCCACTACAGTTAAAGTCAGGTTATGGGGAGCCATAGATTCGCGGCCAAGGCCAATACGTTTTCCAAGCATGTAAGCAGCAACTAGACCTGCAACACCTGAGTTGATATGTACAACTGTACCACCAGCAAAATCTAATGCACCTGCTTTAAATAACCAGCCATCTGCAGCCCACACCCAGTGGGTAATTGGTGCGTAGACAACGAGCACCCAAACTGCAATAAACACCATGAAAGCTGAATACTTCATACGGTCTGCAATAGAACCGCTAAGGATCGCAACTGTAATAATGGCAAAAGTCATTTGGAAAATAACAAAGAGACTTTCAGGAATTGTCCCACTTAATGCATCAAACGCCACCCCGTTTAGCATTGCTTTAGACAAATCACCAAAAAATGCACCTGTGCCAGAGAACGCGATTGAATAACCAGCAATCACCCACAGCAAACTTACCAAGATTGCAGCTGAAAGGCTGAACATCATCGTACTGAGTACATTTTTTTTACGTACCATACCGCCATAGAATAATGCCAATCCAGGAATGGTCATTAATAGAACCAATGCGGTTGAAACTAAAATCCAAGAGGTATCACCCGTATCAAGCGTAGGTGTCGGTGCTGGAGCTGCTGGAGTTTCAGCAACTGGTGCTTCTGCAGTAGTAGTTGCAGTAGCTGGAGATGTTGATGCAGCCGCAACTTCCGATGTTGGCGTTGTTACAGCTTCTTCTGCCCAAACGGCAGTACCACCCAAAAGAGCGCCTGATAGACTGAGCGCCATAAGCATTTTTTTCATTCGTGTCCCCCAACCTCATTTGCGAGTTATTTTCTACTCAGCAAGCTTTGTGCCAATTTAGACAGCATCCGGTCCAGTTTCACCCGTACGGATACGGATTACTTGTTCCAGGTTAGTCACAAAAATCTTACCATCGCCGATTTTTCCAGTGCTTGCGACACGTGTAATTGATTCAATTACTGCGTCGACCATTTCATCACTAATCGCAATCTCGATTTTTACTTTAGGTAAGAAATCAACCACATACTCCGCGCCACGGTAGAGTTCAGTATGCCCTTTTTGACGACCAAAACCTTTAACTTCAGTTACGGTAATCCCTTGTACACCAATGTCAGAGAGTGCTTCACGCACGTCATCCAATTTAAACGGTTTTACAATTGCAGTTACAAGCTTCATGTTTGTTTCCTTCGGCTTCTTTTCACCAGTAAGGTTTTATGTTCAATTTTCATGCCAATATTTCAAAGGTTGAGGGAAATGAATCTTTTGCATGAACTTTCTTTATAACCTATTTAGTGAGCAAGATGTAGATGAGCTATCAAAAATAAAATGAATTTTCAGTAGTGTTATATGCTGATTTAATGATCTATTTGCACTAAAAAAATTGAAACCTATATCCAGCGCTTAAGCAGTGTTAAACTGTAAAGCATAAGGTAATACAACACTTTGGATATTTCATGCTAGAAACTTTGCTACAGGCCATTCTGGAACAAATTGATGAGCCTAAAAAAGATTTGGAAAAAAATTTACGTGCATTATTAAATGAAGCGGTCGAAAAGTTGGATCTTGTTTCCAAACAAGAGATCGACCGTCAAAAGACTGCACTTCAATCAGCCAATCAACGTTTAGAAGAGCTACAAAAACAAGTAAGTTTGTTAGAAGAAACTTTAAAGAATAAAAAATAAGCACCAACGTAGCGCATTTATACTTTACAACGATTAAAAATGAAGCACCATAATGGAACAATAAGATGTCTTTTTCTAAAATTTATACACGGGGACTTTTAGGTTTACATGCACCTTTGATTGAGGTCGAGGTACATGTGAGTCAAGGCTTACCTTCTCTTACTATTGTCGGCCTAGCAGAGGCGGCGGTAAGAGAAAGTAAAGACCGCGTTCGCTCAGCCATTATTAATAGTGGATTTCAATTTCCAACAAAACGGCTGACCATTAATCTTGCACCAGCAGATTTGCCCAAAGATGGATCACGTCTAGATTTACCTATTGCTATAGGTATTTTAATTGCATCTGGTCAGCTCCCAGAAAACTGTGCCGAAGATTTTGAATTAATTGGTGAATTAGCTTTAGATGGCCATGTAAGGCCAGTGTCAGGCACTTTAACTTTGGCAATGGCATGTCAACAGGCCAAGCATAAAATGCTTTTACCTCTCGATAACAGTCAGGATATTAGCCATTTACCGAATCTTGAATGTTATCCAGTGAGCCATTTAAAAGAAGTTTGTGATCATTTCTTGGGCATGAAATCACTATCTTCGATTGAACCTGCAACGACCTCAAACCAAATGCCTTATAAATTTGATCTGGCAGATGTAAAAGGTCAGCTACGTCCACGTCGCGCACTAGAAATTGCCGCCGCAGGCGGGCACTCGCTGCTCTTTAAAGGACCACCAGGTACAGGTAAGACTTTACTCGCTTCACGTCTTCCTTCAATTTTGCCACCGCTTTCTAATCAGGAAACGCTTGAAGTCGCGAGTATTTATTCTATTTCAAATACACCGCATACCTTTGGTCAGCGTCCATTTCGCGCGCCCCACCATACAGCATCAGCGATTGCACTAGTTGGGGGCGGTTCACATCCTAAACCGGGTGAAATTACCTTATCTCATTTAGGCGTTTTGTTTTTAGATGAACTCCCTGAGTTTGACAGAAAAGTTCTAGAAGTCTTACGTCAGCCGCTTGAGTCAAAAGAAATCATTATTTCACGTGCAGCCCGGCAAATTACTTACCCTGCAAACTTTCAGCTCATTGCAGCGATGAACCCCTGCCCATGTGGTTATGCGTTTAATCAAGACAGCCGTTGCCAATGTTCACCAGAGAGTATTAAGCGCTATCAAAACCGTATATCGGGGCCATTACTTGATCGTATCGATTTACATATTGATGTACCGCCTTTAAAAGCTCAAGAACTGCAGGATCCAACGCCTGCTGAAGACTCTACGACTGTAAGACAACGTGTGATTTATGCTTATGAACAACAAATGCAAAGACAAGATTGTTTAAATCAAGCACTTTCACCCAAACAACTTGAGCAATATGCTGTACTTGATAGTACTTCTCAACGAATGATTGAAATGGCTCAGCAACGTTTGAATCTGTCGGCTCGTGCTTATCATCGTGTTTTACGGGTTGCTCGTACCATTGCCGATTTGGCTCAAAGTGAGATGATCCAAAGTTCTCATCTTACAGAAGCACTCTCTTATCGAGGCAATCATTCTTAAAATAGACAGCGGATTATAAGTCCGCTGTTTTTTTATTAAGAGCTTCATTTAAAGTCTCAATTAGAGAAGTGATTTCTTTCTCCGATAAAGCTGCAAAACCAAAGCGGATACTACAATTAGGATATTCTTCCTGTTTAAACTTATGCTCTGTATCAATGTTAAGTTCTTTTAATTTTATAAGCTGATCTTGAGTAAATGGTTTCTGGAATTTCACCCACAAAGCCATTCCACCTGCGGGTGGCTGTATCTGAACACTCTCTGCAAAAATTCGATTGAACTCAACTAAGGCATGGTCACGGCGTAGTTGATATATTTTTTTCATTTTACGGATATGCCGCTTGATTTCCCCTCGCTGCATTAAATCTGCTAAAGCAAGTTCCGTAATGTTATTGCCTTGCCGATCAATCAATAGAATATCTTCTGTAATCGATTGAATGATTATTGACGATGCCACAACGTATCCCAAGCGAATACCGGGTGCAAAGACCTTTGATAATGAGCCCACATGAATGACCAATTCAGAATGAGGCAAACTTGCTAAGGGTGGCATAGGCCGACTGTCATAGTGGAATTCGTGGTCATAGTCATCTTCAATAATGTAAAAGTCCCTTTTTTTTGAAAGCTCTAAGAGTTGAAGACGGCGGCTCATTGTCATCGTTACAGTTGTAGGATATTGATGATGCGGAGTTGTATAAATGGCAGCAACTGAGTGCTCTTGTAAAATCCGTTCTAGGTCGTCAATGACGATACCTTGTTCATCTAATTTGACAGAAACCACTTGAAAGCCATTTGATTGAAATGCTTTAAAAGCAGATGGATAATATAATTCCTCAACAACGATAACGCCCTGCCGATTGGGTAATGCTCGAGAGGCAAGAAAAATTCCCATCTGGCTACCACGTACAATACAAATCTCATCTTCAGCAACATTCATAAAACGTTCCATTGACAACATTTGTTGTAAAGCCTGTCTTAGCTCAACCATACCTCGTGGGTCACCATATCCCATGTACTGGTTTTGCGTAATTTTAATCAGTGCATGCCGGTATGCCCGAGAAAATAGTTCGTAGGGAATAAGCCTCGGATCTGGCACACCATCGTTATGTGGGCGTTGAATCACTTCTTGAGTGATTGGTTTATCATTAACTTTTCGTTCAGATACTGGCTCTATTTGAAGCTGTTTTTCCGGCAAAACATCCGCTACAAATGTACCTTTTCGGGGACGAGTCACAAGCCAACCTTGTGCTTCTAATTCTTCGTAAACTGCTTGTACGGTTTTTCGATTAATTTCTAGTTCTTTTGACAAGCTACGGGACCCGGGCAGCATAGTCCCTTGCACTAAACGGCCACTTAAAATTTCCTGACTAATTAGGTTAGTAAGCTTTAGAAAAACCGTTTTTTCTTCTCTTTCATCGATACGAAAATGTACTTGCCAAGGTCTTAGCATATTCGCCCCATCTGGACCATATAACTTATGAAAACTGGATGTATTGATTCATCCAGTTGTTTTCTATTCTGCCTTCACCTACTTAATTTGGTCAACTGGACTGGAGAAGAGATGAAGACTGCTTCTGTAAACAAACAAGACCTCATGCAACACGCACAGCAAGACATGCAAAAGTGGATTAGCGACTCAGTTTTAAGTGATCGTCAAAAGCTTGCACTCACTTGTCGTATTTTATTTGATCATGGTCATGATGCTGGTTTGGCAGGTCAAATTACATGCCGTAGTGAAAATAAAGAAACCTTTATTACCCAACGTTTCGGTTTAGGTTTTGATGAAATTACTGCTTCAAACTTACTTGAAGTGAACCAAGATTTAGAACCCATCAATCAAGAAGGAATGGCAAACCCAGCCAACCGTTTTCACACATGGATTTATAAAGAACATCCAGAAGTGAACTGCATTATCCATACGCATCCTACCCATGTTGCTGCTCTCTCCATGCTTCAGATTCCACTCATGATTTCCCAAATGGACGTTTGCGCACTTTACGAAGACTGCTCCTTTGTAGGCCACTGGCCGGGAGTTCCTGTGGGCAATGAAGAAGGTATTTTGATTTCTTCTGCGCTTGGTAAAAACCGTGCTGTTTTGTTGTCTCATCATGGCCAACTGGTTACAGGAAAAACCATTGAAGAAGCATGCAACTTGGCTCTTTTAATTGAACGAGCAGCTCAACTGCAACTGCTAGCCATGTCTGCCGGACAAATCCAGCCCATCCCCCATGCTTTAGCAACAGAAGCTCATGACTGGGTTTCTACCGATAAACGCAACAAAGTGAACTTTGCCTACTACGCACGTAAAGCTTTGAAAAAACATTCTGACTGTATTTAAAAAGAGATTTCCACCATGAAACTAAACGGCATTATTGGCTACCCTGTTACCCCATTTTCTGATGACAACACCATTAATCTTCCTGTTTTAAAACAGATGCTGGATATGCTTATTGAAAACGGCTGCGACGCGATTGCGCCTTTAGGCAGTACAGGCGAAAGCGCTTATCTTGAATGGGATGAATGGTGCTTAGTCGCAAAAACTTCAATTGAAAGTATTAATAAACGCATGCCTGTCATTATTGGAATTTCAGAACTCACAACTGATCAAGCCATCAAAAAAGCCCAAATCGCGCAAAGCTATGGTGCAGATGCACTAATGGTGATTCCTATATCTTATTGGAGGCTAACAGACCAAGATATTTTTGAATATTATCAAGCGATTGCCCAACAAACTACTCTACCAATTATGATTTATAACAACCCCGCGACTAGCGGTGTTGATATGTCTCCAGAATTAATTGTGCGTATGTTTAATAGCATTGCAAATATTACGATGGTGAAAGAAAGTAGCGGTGATATTCAGCGCATGCATAAAATTTATGAGCTATCAAAAGGAGAACTCCCATTTTATAACGGGTGTAACCCTCTAGCTTTAGAAGCTTTATGTGCTGGAGCAAGCGGTTGGTGTACAGCAGCACCAAACCTGTTAGGTCAGCGACCTCAACAGCTTATTGAACATGTAAAAAATGGTGAATTGGAACAGGCCCAGAATTCATTTTATCAGCAACTTCCTCTACTAAGTTTTATTGTAAATGGTGGTTTACCTAAAACGATTAAAGCTGGTTTACAACTAAAAGGTGTCTCTGCGGGCTTACCACGCAAGCCATTATCTAAAGCTACGGATATTGAGCTTAACCAGTTAAAACAGCTACTTTCTGAAATAGAAAACTAATAAAAAAGCGGGTTTATTTACCCGCTTTTTTAAAACTCAAACTTAGAATGTTTTAGTTAAACTAAACACTAAACCTGTGTCATAAGGTTTTTTCTGAGCATCAGTCATGCCAGAAGTACTAATATCTGTACCAACAACATCTAACTCAGCAACAATACCTAAAATGTTATAGTTGACGCCAACTTTATAATCGATATAGCTATCATCTTTACCAGGGCCACCACCAACTACGGCTAAAGCTTCTTTATTTTTGAATTTGTTATAACCAACTGAAGCAAGTCCTGTAAATCCTGTATCTGCAATTGGCGCAGAATAACCGACATTAAAATACCAGAACTGCTTAGAATTAGCCCAGTAGTCATCTGAATAGTTCACACCTACACTGAGTGCATCGCCTTTAAGTAAAGAATTAGCAAAAGTTAATTTACCGTAAACTTCATTAAAATCTAGACCATTTTTACCATCATAACCTATGCCATTACGGTCAAAACTATGACCAGAACCAATATAACCATAATGAATTACACCGATATCATACGTTGGCGCAAGCGTATCGGATAATTTTAAAGTATTGGTATATCCCAACGCGACATCAGTTTCTGTTGAGTTCCCAGTTACACCAAAATCAACACTTGAGCCCCAGAGCGATAAATAAGCCCCTGACTTGTGTGAAAAAGTGAACCCACCTTGAATAGCTGGGTTATTTGAAGATTGAGTAACACCGCGGAAACGGTAGTCTGTGGTCGCGGCTACATTACCTGTTGCCGTGATTCCATAAAAAGATGGAGCATCTTCAGCCATAGCCATAGTTGACCCTGCTGCAAAGATACCAAGAGTTACTGCCTTAAGTGCAAATTTCATCATTTTGATCTCCCCCACAATGAACGCACGATTTATAGGAATTAAACAAATTGTGTTACTTGAGCTTTAGCAATTGCTGTGCCAAGTACAAATTTGCTATCAGTGCTCTTCATTAATTTTGAGATCAAACTCACTTTATTATAAAATTTCTCTGTAATTTTTATAAAAATATATCTATAAAAAACATAGTGATAAAATAAAACTGTTATGTAATATAAAATACTAGACATATGAAAACCCCTTATCGGAAATTAATGAGCGAGGCGTGAAGTATTCATTTGTTGCACATAAATTTTCTATTTAATCTTAGAGGTGAGATATAAAAAGTATGTAAATTTCTGGAGGACAATGCTTGTAATGATCTGTGATTGCGCATTTCTACTCATTGGATTTGTTTATTTATTACTTGTTTAAAGTAGATGTACTATTTTGGGTCTTTTTTAAGCAATAATATGGATAAAAAGAGTAGTGCACAAAATATAAGCAATGTATTGCACTAAATTTGATCAACCCAAACATATTCTATTGACCAACTGTTAGTGATCTATTTTTGTACATTCCATTTTTAAAATAACGTTATATAGTAACAATTTAAAAGGTATAAAAATAAAAGTGACGAAAAAAGAAACTTAAAATGAGCTTAAAAAGTAAACATATCCAACAAAAAAGAGTAAAAAATGAACACAAGATTCAACTATTTTTTGAAGTTTAAATATAAAATAAATGGTAAAAATCCACTAAAAAATAAATTACTTTTTTTATTTTAAACAATAGATTAAGTATAAAAGATTATTATTAAATTTATTAATAACCAGTAGCACATTAATCAATTTCTGCATAGCATATATAAAATAAAATCAACAAAAATATATCTTTTTTATAGATTACTTATACAATTGATGGAAATCCTAGGCTTTGAACAATAACAAGGCACAGGATTTATCGTTTTTATGAGGTTCTTTAAATATGCTAAAAGCACAAAAACTTACATTAGCAGTTCTCATTTCTGCGGCAATAATTTCCTCAGCTCAGGCAAGCGAGCAAAGTGAGGCAAAAGGATTTGTTGAAGATGCGAACGGTTCTATTCTCTTCCGTACAGGTTATATCAACCGTGATAAAACCAACTATGTTAATAGCAACTCAGGTAAAACTGTATCAGTTAAAGACAATAGTTCATTTGCCCAAACGGCAATTGTAAATATCGACTCTGGCTTTACTAAAGGTATTGTTGGTTTCGGTGTCGGTGTTGTGGGTGATGGTTCATTTAAAATCGGCGAAAATAAAAATGCTGGTAATAACATGATTCCACAACACAACGATGGTTCAGCTTATGATCACTGGGCTCGTGGTGGTGCTAACGTAAAAGCGCGTTTCTCGAATACAACAGTACGTTACGGTACTCAAGTACTCGACCTACCTGTTCTTGCAAGTAACACAGCTCGTTTAGTACCTGAATACTTTACTGGTACGTTATTAACGAGCCATGAAATTAAAGATTTAGAAGTGGTTGCTGGTAAATTCACTAAAAACCAATACTCTGACCAAATTGCGACTGACCAAAATGGTTTAGACCGTGCTGTGGTTTGGGGTGCGAAATATAAGTTTGATGATCAACTCAACGGTTCTTACTACGGCGTTGATGTAAAAGACAAACTTGATCGCCATTATGTAAATGTGAACTACAAGCAACCTCTTGCTAATGACAGCTCACTTACATATGACTTCAGTGGTTATCATACTAAATTTGATAAAAATGCTGCGCTTTGGTACACAACTGGCCCAGCGGGTGAAGACAAAACCAATAATATTTGGGCAGTTTCAGGAACTTATGCAACTGGTCCACATAGTGTGATGTTAGCGTACCAACAAAACAGCGGTAATATTGGCTATAACTATGGTGCGAACCAAGACGGCGGTCAAAGTGTTTACTTGCCAAACTCTTATTTGTCTGACTTCATTGGTAATGATGAAAAATCTGCACAAATCCAATATAACCTCGACTTTGGAAAGTTAGGTGTATTACCTGGTCTAAACTGGACTACAGCTTATGTGTATGGCTGGGATATCAAAACATCTAACGGTGCAGACGACTCAAACGAAAGCGAATTCTTCAACCAAGTAAAATACACAGTTCAAACTGGTTTTGCTAAAGGTTCAAGCTTACGTTTACGTAATTCAATCTACCGTGCTGACGACGCATATAGTACAGACTATATGCCTGACACTAATGAATGGCGTATCTTCCTTGATATTCCTGTGAAATTATTCTAATTCACAAATCTATCAAGCATAAAAAAACCTACGTCTGGCAACAGATGTAGGTTTTTTTATTAAGCTCAAAATATCAATTAAGGCATTCTGAGCTTATAAATTAAAGCTTATTTAGCAGCTTCAATTGCTTTTAATACTTCTGCTTTAGCAACATCAGCACCTTCCCAACCACTGATTTTCACCCATTTGCCTGGTTCTAAATCTTTATAGTGACTGAAGAAATGCTCAACTTGGCTAATCAATAACGGAGGAAGATCTGTATATTCCTTCACGTCTTTGTAAAGTGGAGATAATTTTTCGTGTGGAACAGCGATTAATTTCGCATCAATACCACCGTCATCTTCCATGTTTAGTTTACCAACTGGACGGCAACGAATGACTGAACCAGCAGCAACAGGATGTGGAGTTACAACAAGTACGTCTAATGGGTCGCCATCTTCAGACAAAGTATTTGGAACATAGCCATAGTTTGCTGGATAGAACATTGCTGTACCCATGAAACGGTCTACAAACAATGCATCAGAATCTTTATCGATTTCATATTTAATTGGTGCTGCATTTGCAGGAATTTCAATGATGACATAGATGTCATTTGGCGCATCTTTACCTGCTGGGATATTGCTGTAACTCATATCAATACTCTTTCGTTATGAAGTCAGATGTAAAATCCACTCGATTATAGCGTGGATATCATCAAAATGATGCCGATTATACAATGGGCACACGCGAAAGTTGATATGAATGATGACAGAATGACACTCAAGTCAGTTTAATCGTGACCACAAGTAAGAAGATTGGACACAATATAGATAAGAACCAAACAATCGAGCGTAAAGTTGCCCAGTTACTTAAATAGCAGATGCCATAAATAACTCTTAAAATAATATATGCCCAGCCTAATCTCAGAATAAAATATTCTGGAACAACCATATATTCAGCCATTAAAATAGCTGTTAAGAATAAAGGTAGGCTTTCAAAACTATTTTGTTGTACGGCGTTAGCTCGAGCAGCAAGGCCTGTTGTTTTAGCCAAAAAAGCTCTCGGGTTTTGATTATCAACGGGCTGAAAACCACCTGTAAATTTTGCAATTACGGTAAATGCATATGGCAGCAAACATGCCACTAAAATAATATAGATAATGCCGCTGATGCCCTGCATAGTGCCATCCATCACTGAAAATACTGTTGATCATGCTATCATAACATTGCGTTTTTACCTGAAATTTTATGCAATCACTTGTCATCACTGATTAATAGGGCCATGTATGCAACAACCTGATCAAAAAGAATTGTTTGAAGTCTTAGAGAAGCAAAAACAAAATCAACTTCAGGTAGACCGTATATTAAAAATCGTACTTCCTATTGTGGCTTTTTTATTGAGTGTGATTTGTGCAAATCTAAATTGGCAATCGACACTGGGCACCTTTGTTATTTTAACAATTACTTTTATTGCAGTCGGTATTAAACGACTTCCTTTATGGCATTGGTTAATTGTGATTACCCTATATTGCCTAGCAGATAATTATTTAAGTTATGGTCAGCTCGATTTAACTCATCTGCGTTTGCAATTGGGCACAATGCTAGTTTTTGTTGGGATGGTAGGAATTGGTCGTCCTTACATAGACCGCTGGTTTATGAAGAGCCACAACAAAATGTAAAAACAAAAAAAGCGCCCTAAGGCGCTTTTTTATTAACTTTTTAGGCTGGCTTACGTAAGTCTTTACGTAAGATTTTGCCTACGTTTGATTTAGGTAATTCATCCATAAACTCAACATAACGAGGGCGTTTATAACCTGTTAAGTTTTCTTTAGCAAAGTTCAAAATTTCTTCAGTTGTTAAGCTTTGATCTTTTTTCACGATAAAGAGTTTTGGCACTTCACCTGATTTTTCATCAGGAACACCAATTGCTGCAACTTCCAACACTTTTGGATGTTTAGCAATAACTTCTTCGATTTCGCTTGGATAAACGTTAAAGCCAGAAACCAAAATCATATCTTTTTTACGATCTACAATTTTAGTATATCCACGACTATCCATAACGCCGATATCACCAGTACGGAAGAAACCGTCTGCAGTCATGACTTTTGCAGTCTCATCAGGACGCTTCCAATAGCCTTTCATGACTTGAGGACCACGAATAGAGATTTCACCTTGCTCACCTAAGGCAACTTCTTTACCCTCATCATCTAAAATAGCAACTTCTGTTAAAGGTAATGGAATACCAATTGTGCCGCTAAATTCAGTAGATGCAGGAGGGTTTGCAGTTGCTACCGGAGAAGTCTCAGACAAACCATAACCTTCAATAATGGTTGTACCAGTAATCTTCTTCCAAGCTTCTGCTGTAGAAGGTAGAACTGCCATACCACCGCCCATCGCCATTTTTAGATTGCTATGATCAAGTTGTTTAAATTCTTCATTATTCACTAAAGCATTAAATAATGTATTTACTGCTGGGAAGAATGATGGCTGATATTTACGTAATTCATTAATTACCGCTGGTAAATCACGCGGGTTCGGAATCAAGATATTTGCCTGACCCTTATACATACCGTACATCGCGCAAACCATGAACGCAAAAATATGATAAAGCGGTAATGCGCAAACAATACGGTCGCCTTTAGCACCATCATTTGCACCAAATTTACTTTGGAAGATACCATCACACTGTAAAAGGTTGGCAACCAAATTAAGATGTGTTAATTCCGCACCTTTTGAAACACCTGTAGTACCACCTGTATATTGAAGCACGGCAGTATCACTTAAAGTTAAATTTGGACGCTTATAATTACTCGGACTTACTTTATTTAATGCTGTATTAAATTTAACGTACCCTGGAATATTCCAAGCAGGAATTTGCTTACGTACTTTACGTAATACGAAATTTACTAATGTACCTTTAAGCGTACCAAGCATATCCCCTACTGTCGCAACCACAACATGCTTCACAGGAGTTTTACCTAAAATGCTTTGGTAAACACTGGCAAAGTTTTCGATAATCACGAGTACTTCTGCACCTGAGTCATTCAATTGATGCTCAAGCTCACGCGCAGTATAAAGTGGGTTTACATTCACTAATACTAAGCCTGCACGTAACACAGCTAATGCAACTACAGGATATTGCAATACGTTCGGCATCATCACTGCCACACGAGTTCCCTTTGCTAACCCCAAATTTTGCAAATAGGTCGCGAACTTACGGCTTGCAAGTTCCAACTCGTTAAATGACATCGCTTTATCCATAAAGATAAAGGCATCACGAGAACCAAATTTTTGGAAATTACTCTCAAAAATATCAACAAGAGAGGTATTTTCCGCAGGCAATGCTACTGTTTCTGGAATCCCTGTTTTTTGGTATTCTGCAAACCAAATCTTTTCCATAATGCCATTATCTCCGATTCGTAATCCTTAGTAATAACTGTTATTCAATGCCCCAGCTATTCTTTAGCTTCTTGGTGCCAGAACATATTTAAAACTTATTGGCACATTCATGACACTTTCGAACAAGATTATGAGACAGAAGTTTTGACAATTTGACCCTGTCAAATTTTTTGCATGGAGTACAAATTGCGTACTCCAAATTGCTGTCCTTTTAATCGTTATCCAATACCAATAAGTTCAGTTCATTGCTTGAACTTATCGCCATATATAGCGTATTTATGTTGCCCGACGCTAGCTTTATCTCTGAATCAACAGTTTATTTGCTTTTTGATATCCACGTGGTAAGAGGTGACCTTTTGAAGCTCGTTTACCCATGTATTTCTGTAGATCATCACCTTTTAATTTTAGATGTTGTTGACCTGCAACCACCTGAATTATTTCATCTAAGTTCAGGGTTGTCATGGATAAAATCTGCTCTTTCGCTTCAAGTTGTATCAACTTATTACCTTTACCCTTATTTAAATTTGGCAGTTCTGATAAATCAATAATCAAGAGTCGACCTGTTGAGCTTAGTACAGCCAAATGTGTCATGTTTTGGGCAGAGATTAATGGTAGTGCTTTTGACTTTTCAGGTACTGACAAGAAGCTTTTCCCTGCCTTGGCATTGGTATCTAACTGTTTGACTTGAGTTTTAAAACCATAACCTGATGAGCTAGCAGCAATAAGTTCTGACTCTTCATCGTCTAAATAGACCTGAATAAACGCAACTCCACTTGCAGGAGCAAGTTTTGAACTTAATGGCTCGCCTAAACCTCTTGCTGATGGCAGACTGCTAATAGGCAAGGCATAACTACGACCTGTCTCATCGAGGAAATAAATTCGTTGATTGGTTTTACCCACCGCATGACTTAAATACTGGTCGCCAGCACGATAGTTTAAATTCTCTGCATCAACATCCGCACCTTTTGCAGCACGAATCCACCCCGCTTCAGATAAAACCACCGTTACTGCTTCAGCCGGCATTAAATCTTGTTCTCTAATCTGAACAGCTTCAGCACGTGCAACAATTGGAGAACGGCGTTCGTCACCAAACTTTTTCGCGTCTTCTTTTAATTCACCAATAATTAGATTCTTTAAAGATTCAGGGTTTTCTAATTGTTCACGAATAATCGCTGCTTTTGCTGAGAGTTCATCCTGTTCTTGACGGATTTCCATCTCTTCAAGTTTTGCTAAATGGCGCAACTTGAGTTCTAAAATTGCTTCTGCTTGTATCTCATCAATTTTGAAATGATCCATCAATACAGGTTTAGGCTGATCTTCTTCACGAATAATACGAATAACTGTATCAATATCGAGATAAGCAATTAAAAGGCCTGCCAAAATATGTAGGCGTTTTTCAATTCGGTTTAAATGATATTCCAAACGGCGAGTAACCGTTTTTTTACGGATCTCAATCCACTCAAGCAAGATACGTCGAATCGACTTAACCTGAGGACGACCGTCCTCACCAATCATGTTTAAATTAACACGGTAGCTTGATTCTAAATCGGTAGTCGCAAATAAGTGGCTCATCACCGCTTCAGCATCAATACGGTTAGAACGAAGTACAATCACGAGTCGTGTTGGGTTTTCATGATCCGACTCGTCACGCACATCCACCACTAATGGTAGCTTTTTGGCCTGCATTTGGTCGGCAATTTGAGTGATCACCTTAGAACCCGATACTTGATACGGCAATTCGGTAATCACGATTTCATTTTTTTCGATGGTATAAACCGCTCGCATGCGGTAACTACCACGTCCAGTCGTCTGGATTTTGAGTAATTCTTCAGGCGGAGTAATAATTTCAGCTTTGGTTGGTAAATCTGGCGCTGGAATATATTCAGCCAATTTCTCGTCTGATGTTTGCGGATTACGAATTAAGGCAATTGTTCCTTTAATCACTTCACGCAAATTATGTGGCGGAATATCAGTCGCCATACCAACCGCAATACCAGTTGTACCATTCAGCAGAATATTAGGAACTCGTGCTGGCAAAGTAATCGGTTCTTTTAATGAACCATCAAAGTTATCTTGCCATTCACTCGTGCCTTGTCCTAACTCACTTAGTAATAACTCACTGTAGGCAGAAAGTTTTGCCTCGGTATAACGCATCGCAGCAAATGATTTAGGATCATCTGGTGAACCCCAATTCCCTTGACCTTCAATTAAAGGATAACGATAACTAAATGGCTGAGCCATCAACACCATGGCTTCATAACATGCCGAATCACCATGCGGATGATATTTACCTAGTACGTCACCCACAGTACGGGCCGATTTTTTTGGCTTACCACTGCTTTTTAAGCCCAACTCACTCATGGCGTAGACAATACGGCGCTGTACAGGTTTTAAGCCATCACTGATATGTGGCAATGCACGGTCCATGATGACGTACATGGCATAATTCAGGTAAGCCTGTTCAGTAAATTCGGCTACAGAGCGGTTTTCTGTCGCTTGATGCGCAAGGCTGGTCATAGTCAGCTTATCTTCCAAATCAGTCGTTATTTTAAGTGAGTCTTATGCTAAGTGGGCTATGTTACAGACACAAGAGGGACTCTGTCACCTGAGCGTCAAATTATGTCTCATCTCTCTATATTTTTAGTTACTTGCTATAAAGTTAGGCAAAACTAGAGGCCTATCGACTCTAGTCTTTTACCTTGGGTTTCTTCACCTAATATTAAAATTACAGCTGCAACCAAAAGTAGAACAATAGTAAACATCATAAAAACATGGCTAAACCCATTTTTGGAAACCATCATATGAGTGACGACTATCGGCGCCAAAATTCCACCTAAACGGCCCATTGCCGATGCCCAGCCCGAACCAAAAGCCCGAATGTTGGCTGGATATTGCTCTGGTGTATAGGTATATAACACTCCCCATGCACCCAAATTAAAGAAGGACATGAGACAACCCCAAAACATAATGCTATTTACACTATCGGCTTGTCCAAAGAAATATGCAGACAACGCACAAAACCCGATAAATGCAGCGAGTGTAATTTTTCTACCTAATCGCTCTACAAACCATGCCGCTGCCAAGTAGCCTGGTAGCTGTGCCAAAATCATAAGCAAAACATATTCAAAAGATTTAACGATGTCATAGCCCTGTTTCACTAATAAACTTGGCAGCCACGTAAAGATTCCGTAGTAGGAATACACAATTCCAAACCAGATGAGCCAAAGCATTAAGCTTCTGCGAGCAAATTGACCACTCCAAAGTTGTTTAAAAGAGACTTTCTGTCGCTTGGCTACAGGCACGACTTCAATGTGGTGAACAATTTGAACACCTGCTTGAGCTTCTAATTTTTGAACCAATGCGTGTGCTTCTTCAACACGTCCACGGTTAATCAGGTAAGGTATCGATTCAGGGAGTTTTTTCCAAATCACTAAAATATAAATTAGTGGAAGACCACCCATAAGAAATGCAATGTGCCAACCAAATTTAGGAATAATAAAATAAGAAATGAGTGCAGCAACTAACCAGCCCAAACCCCAAAAACTTTCGAGTAAGACAATAAAACGACCACGTACATGTGCAGGTATATATTCACTCACCAATGTCACTGCAACAGGTAACTGGCCACCAAGCCCAAGACCAACAATAAAACGAAAAATTAATAACCACTTTAAGTCTGGAGCAAAAGCACATAAGGCAGTCGCAATGCTATAGATCGCCATGGTCACTGCAAATATTGTCTTTCGGCCAAAGCGGTCTGCTAAAGCTCCTGAGCAAACAGCTCCAATAGCCATTCCTACAAAACCAATACTTACAATCCAACCGCTTTCGGCTGGTGTTAATGCCCAGTCTTTAACAAGCGTTGTCATAATAAAAGCAATGATCCCTGTGTCCATCGCATCAAACATCCAACCTAAACCAACCACCCACAGTAATGTGTAGTGAAATTTGCCAATTGGAAGATTTTGTATACGTGAAACCAGATCCATAGGAAAAACTCTACTGGAAAAAATAAGTGAGCAAGACAATATATTTAATTGTTATATCATGCTCACATCGAATTCTGCATGATTAATGTTCGTCAGTTGAAGAAGCCGATTCTGCATCATCATCTTTATAAATAAATTTAGGCATTTCTAAGCCAAAATAGATTGCAATCAGACGTAAGGTAAAGCCAAAAATTAAAGTTGAAATAACGGTTAACTCTAGGCTTAATCCTAAATCCTGACACACCCAGTAACAGATGACCGCCACAAAAGAGATACTCGCATAGAGTTCACGGCGGAAAACGAACGGGACATCGTTACATAAAATATCACGTAAAATACCGCCAGATACTCCAGTCAACACTCCAGCTACTGCCGAGACGACAAAACCATGTCCCATTTGTAAGGCAATCTGGCAACCAATGATCGTAAAACCAATCAAGCCTAAAGCATCGAGCACCAAAAAGATGTTATGTAAATGACGCATCCATTTGGCAATAATAATCGTGACAAATGCAGCACAACAGGTCAGAACCAAGTATTCAGGGTGTTTTACCCAAGTTAAAGGATAGTGGCCAAGCAATACATCTCGCACCGAACCACCACCTAAAGCAGTCACACAGGCAATCAGTACGACACCGAACCAGTCCATACTCCGTCGACCAGCAGACAATGCACCTGTCATGGCTTCCGCAGTAATCGCAATAATATAAATAACGGTGAGTAACATCGCCCTTTCCCTCAGGCCAAACAGTGGGCGTATTTTAAGATAAACTTACAGAAATTGTGCACAGCATTGCTTAAATTTTTTTCCTGAACCACATATACAAGGTTGTTTCATGGTGACCTGCATATCGACCGTTGGGTCGAGGAAAAACCATTTTTGCTGGTGATAAACAAAATGTGAAACCTCGTGGTGAATTTGGGCTTTTTGCCCATCATGATAATGAGCCTTGAACTCAACCTGTGCATGGGTTTTATCTAATTTTTCGTTGGCGTTAACCACCTCTAAACCCAACC
Organism: Acinetobacter sp. LMB-5; assembly: GCF_001541635.1. Lineage (NCBI taxonomy): Bacteria > Pseudomonadati > Pseudomonadota > Gammaproteobacteria > Moraxellales > Moraxellaceae > Acinetobacter > Acinetobacter sp. LMB-5. The sequence continues at coordinate 72,401 of NZ_LRDR01000013.1, forward strand.
ACTGATTTTGTTTGCTCCACTCTGCGATAGCATCTTTATCAAGTACTGTTTGCTGACCTAAAGCGGTCGTTTGCACAATATAATCAATTTGCTGTAATGCAAAAGCGCTATAACGTGAACGCATAAGCTGCTCTGCCGTTAGTGCTTTGGCTGTGCCTAAATGTAAAGGCTCACAACATTGGGTATAGCTGCCTTTTCCACATGGACAAATTTGTTGGGTCATTTAGTGCTTCTCAAATAAAAAAAATAGCTCAGAGTTGAGCTATTTTATGATGTTTCTAGACTTAAAACGTCATTTAATCTTTTGATTCATCTTGTTCGATAGAAACAATATGAACTTTCTCAATTTTATGACCTTCCATCGTAATCACTTCAAAGCGATAACCGTCTGCCTCAACAGCTTCACCATTTTCCGGTAAACGGCCTAAATGGAATAACAAGTAGCCCGATAAAGTTGAATACTGTTCACTTTCGTCAACGAGATCACGACCTAATAAAAGTGATACATGGCGAATATCAGTTGAACCTTCAAGCATTAATGAACCATCTGCCAAGCTTTCAGCAGCAGCGTCTAACTCATCTTCATCTGGGAATTCACCCGCAATTGCTTCTAAGATATCAATTGGTGTTGCAATACCTTCGATTGAACCATATTCATTTAATACGATCGCCATTTGTAAAGGTGCTTGGCGTAATTGCTCCATCACCATAAGTACTTGAGCATTTTCATGCACAATCACAGGTTCACGTAGATGCTTTTGGAAATCAATTACACCTGTTTCAATAAAGTTGTTTAAAACTTTATGCGTAAGCGCAATACCCTCAATATTATCAAGTTCACCGCGTGCAACGATCAAACGAGAATGTGTCATCGACATTAAACGTTCTTTTAAAACTTCAGGCTCATCGTCTAAGTCAATCCACTCAAGTTCAGGGCGTGGAGTCATAACAGATTTTACAGGACGCTCTGATAAACCAAGCACACCTTGTACAAGCACACTGTGATAAGCGCCATTTTCTTCGTCAAAAACTTCATCAGCAAAAGCTTGCGTCGCTAATACATCTTCTTTATCAGAAGATTGAGTATCTGAAGAACTACTATTTTTACTGCCTAACATACGTAAAACCGCAGAGGCAGTACGATAACGCAAGTCTGTGGTGGTAACCATTTTTTCCTGATTGCGGCGCATGCTCTGGTTGATAATTTCTACCAAAATTGAGAAGCCAATTGCAGCATATAAATAGCCCTTCGGAATATGGAAACCAAAGCCTTCCACCACCAAAGAGAAACCGATCATCATCAAGAAACCAAGACACAGAATAACGACTGTTGGATGTTTATTGACGAAGTCCATGAGTGGTTTTGATGCCCACAACATGATTCCGACAGCAACAATCATTGCCAGCATCATGACACTTTTGTCTTTGACCATCCCCACTGCAGTAATCACACTGTCTAATGAGAATACAGCATCAAGGACAACAATCTGGACAATAACCATCCAGAATGCAGCATGAACAGGATTATCTTCTTTTTGTAGTTGTTTTCCTTCCATCCGTTCATGCAATTCCATGGTGCCTTTAAAGAGCAAAAACACACCGCCGAATAACAAAATCAAATCACGACCAGAGAATGGATGATCAAAAATATGGAAGAGTGGATGAGTAAGTGTTACGACCCAAGCAATGGCGGCCAACAAAAGCATACGCATGCCTAAGGCCAATACTAATCCCAGTTTTCGAGCCTTACCACGCTGCTCTGGCGGTAGTTTTTCCGCCAAAATAGCAATAAAAACGAGGTTATCGATCCCCAATACAATTTCAAGAATGATTAAAGTTGCTAAACCCACCCAAGCAGAGGGATCAGACATCCATTCAAAGATCATTGATCCTGCTCCTGTGTTGTTTGGATTTTATCTTTATTTGGCAACACAACAGGCGCGCCTATACAAAGGGGGGAAAATGTTTTTTTAAGACAAGAAATTAAAACGGAGCGACTACAACCACTACCCATATTTGTTCATATGTTGTTAAACGATTTTTTAGTATAGGCAAGATTTAACATAAATTCATCATTTTTATTTGTACATAACCAGCATTCACCAAACCCATACAAAACATGAATCTTTCTTATAAATCTGCTTATAAAGTTGTCATATCTTTTGCTTACTGTAGACAAGAAATATGAACGTGATAAGGTAAAAATAAAACAATGAATAGCGTATTAACAATGGCAGTAAATGATTCACCAATAACAGCTGTAAAAACAAAACAACCTCTTATTGCATTATATTGTGGTTCACGTGCAGGAAATAATCCAATCTACCGAGAAAAAGCAATTGAACTCGCTCATGGAATCGCTGAACAAGGCTTTGGATTAGTCTATGGCGGTGCCAGTATCGGTTTAATGGGACAAGTCGCAGAGAGCGTTCTTGCAAACGGCGGAGAAGCTGTCGGTGTGATCCCTGAATTTATGCTTGATTATGAAGTCGCACATGCAGGCCTAACTGAATTACATGTCGTAGAAACCATGCATGAACGTAAAGCCATGATGGCAGAACGTGCAAGTGCATTTATTGCGTTACCAGGTGGTTTAGGAACATTTGAAGAAATATTGGAAATAGCCACTTGGGGCCAACTCAACCAACATCAAAAACCTATGATTTTATATAATGTAAATGGCTTTTATAACGCTCTTATTGCTCAATTAGATCATGCAGTTCAAGAAGGTTTCCTTCCCCTTCAACATCGAGTTAAATTAATTGTATGTGATGATGTTGATCAAATTTATAACGTCATTAAAAACTTAAAAATGCCAAAAAGATTTGTTGTCTAGTTGTCCCCCTACTCTATTTAAAAAAGCGGTTCTGCCGCTTTTTTTATTTTAACTATTTTCACCTCTACCTTCAAAAGAACTTAGATTTAGTAAAGGGGTATTCAACATTGGCTTACTTCTTTTAAATTCAATTTGTTTTACACTAGACCAAAACGTTAATTTTCAAATGTTATGAATGCCACGCCGACTCACCAAGCCTTGCAACCAGAATATCGCTTACTCGTTCTTTTGGTTTCTATTGGCTTTTTTATGCAGGCCTTGGACACAACCATTGTAAATACCGCGATTCCTGCAATGGCTCATCATCTAAATGAAGACCCTTTACGCATGCACAGTGTAGTGGTGGCCTATGTATTATCGGTTGCCGCCTGTATTCCTTTAAGTGGCTGGTTAGCAGACCGCTTTGGTGTTAGAAATATTTTCTTGTCGGCAATCGTAATTTTTACTCTGGCTTCTTTAGGTTGTGGTCTTTCTCAGAGTCTCAATCAGCTGTTATTTTTCCGAGTCATCCAAGGTATAGGCGGCGCCTTATTACTCCCTGTTGGCCGATTATCACTTTTAAAAATTATTCCTCGAACTCAGTTCTTAGCTGCGATGAGCTTAATGAGCCTTGCGGGTTTACTCGGGCCTTTGGCTGGTCCAACTTTGGGCGGATGGTTGGTTGAAGTTGCAACTTGGCATTGGATTTTTCTTATCAATATTCCTATGGGCATACTTGGCATATTAATGACACTAAAAGTCATGCCGAATGTAAAAGAACCCTCGGTCAAAACATTTGATTTGGGTGGTTTCATCTTATTAGTCGTGGCCATGATTGGCTGGTCTTTAGGGATCGAACATCTAGCCTCACCTGAATATTCAAAATGGTTTAGTATTTCGCTATTAGTCGTCGGAATAATCGCAACACTATGGTATGCCTACCATTCACATACTCATCAAAATGCATTATTTCGTAGCCGACTCTTTAGAAACAAAATTTACGCAATTGGTATTTTAGGTAATTTCTTTGCTCGCTTTGGTGGTAATGCTTTGCCTTTTGTTTTACCACTCATGCTACAAGTTGCTTTTGGTTTTGAACCCTTTATTGCAGGTTTAATGATGATTCCCTTGGTCTTGGGCTCATTATTTTCAAAGCCAATTGTCAGACCTATTATTCAAAAAATTGGCTATCGACGTTTTTTACTCATTAACACAACATTAGTTGGGCTATGTATTGCCTCTTTTGCAATCATGACCGTCGATACTCCAACTTGGTTTAGAGCCTTGCACTTTTTCTTGTTTGGCACATTAAATTCACTGCAATTTGTTGGCATGAATACATTAACCTTGAAAGACTTGCCTCAACAAGATGCAAGTAGCGGTAATAGTTTCTTGTCGATGATCATGATGCTATCAATGAGTATTGGTGTGGCGCTAGCAGGCACACTCATTAATATTTTTACTAATTATTATGGTGCAGACCACGTGACAACAGCGTTTCATGTCACTCTCATTTGCCTCGGTTGTATCAATGTCATTACTGCATTTATTTTCTGGCAAATTCCAAAGGATACGTCTGTATAAGCGGTTGCATTTTTAGCATGGTTTCTCGCTCGCGAATCACGCTATGATGTCGACTTCAAATTTTAACGAGTTTTGAATGAGCAAACTGGCTAAAACTTTTTTCACATCACGGCACAATACCCTAATCGGAATTGGCTTAGCTTGTGTTATGGGAGTCTTAGCTTATTTTGGTCTGTTCTATCAACAAAAAGCTGTTGCGCAGGATTATCCAGTGCAAGGGTTCGATGTTTCTCATCATCAAGGTGATATTAACTGGAAAAAAATATCACCGGAAAAATTCCAATTCGTCTATTTAAAAGCGACTGAAGGCGGCGATTACAAAGATTCAAAATTTCAGGAAAACTGGCTCAAGGCACGTGAACATGGGTTTAATGTGGGCGCTTATCACTTTTATCGTCTATGCCGTGATGGTAAAACGCAAGCAGATAACTTTATTTCGGCTGTACCCAACAAAGCCGATGCCCTTCCTCCTGTTGTCGATCTAGAATATGACGGTAACTGTATTAATGCGCACACCAAAGAACAATTACTTAAAGAAATAGGCATCATGCATGACCGCCTAAAACAGCATTATGGCAAACAGCCTATCTTTTATATTTCCAAAACTTTTTACCACATTGTATTAATAGGAAGTTTCCCTGATACACCGCTTTGGGTCAGAGATTACGAAGGAAAACCTGAGCTAAAAGACAAAAGAAAATGGCTCTTTTGGCAGCATAGTAATCAAGGTAAAATTGAAGGCATGACAAAACCAGTAGACTTAAATGTTTATAAGGGTTCAGTCAAAGAATGGCATCATTTTTTACAGCAGCAAGGCATCGTGAAAGCACAATAATATGCGCAAAATCATTCATATCGATATGGATGCCTTCTATGCATCGGTCGAATTGCGAGAGCGTCCTGATCTAAAGCATCTTCCCGTCGTTATTTCTTCGCATCATCCGCGAGCTGTGATTGCTGCTGCCTCCTACCCTGCCCGTGAATTTGGTTTGCGTTCTGCCATGTCGATGAGTCAGGCAAGAAAACTATGTCCTCAAGTTGTCATTATTGAACCAAATTTTGAAAAATACCGTACGGTTTCCGCTCAAATTCACTCGATCTTTCAGCAATATACGCTACTTATTGAGCCTTTATCTTTAGATGAAGCTTATTTAGATGTCACTGAAAACCTAAAACAGATTGCGAGTGCAACTGAAGTTGCCATGCATATTCGAGAAGATATTTTTAGATTAACCGGATTGACCGCATCAGCAGGTGTAGCACCAAATAAGTTTTTGGCAAAAATTGCTTCGGATTGGAACAAACCTAATGGCTTATGTGTAATCAAACCTTCGCAAGTTGCTACTTTTATTCAAGACCTTCCGCTTAAAAAGATTCCAGGCGTGGGTAAAGTCACTCAGGAAAAATTGCAGCAGCTTCAGCTACATACGCTGGGTGATTTACAGAAAATTGAAGAAGCTATTTTGGTTCACCACTTCGGTAAATATGGACAACAACTCTATCTATATGCTCAGGGCATTGACCATAGACCTGTTCAAGCTGAAAGAGCTCGCCAACAAATTTCGAAAGAGACCACTTTTGACAGTGATTTTACTTTGGCTCAATGTCAGCCCTATTGGCAGGGATTAGCCGAAAAAGTGTGGCAAACACTAGAGAAAAAACAGCTCAATGCACGTGGTGTCAATATTAAGCTTAAACTTAAAAATTTTCAGACTTTACAACATAGTAAAAGCTTTAAAAGACCGATCCAGTCGCTACAGGACTTAATCCAAGTTTTATTTTTATTATTAAATGAAATGCAGATACCCGAACATTTCCAGTTTCGCTTGATTGGTATAGGCGTTTATCAATTACAAACGCAAGCTGATGACTTCCAGCTTAACCTCTGGTAATTGACTACTTTTCACTCAAAAGAGTAACTTTTAAACAAAATAGACTCCCTTTTACTGAAACTTTAGAGTAACCTAATCCACGCATATTCATTACCCATGTATTTGCAACATGCCAAAGCAACCTTTACTTTCGGCATATCGTCCTGTGATTGGCGTGACGACCAAATCCGAATATTGCAGGGCTCTTCTGATACATGGCTTAGATATCCCTTCCTCACAATAATCTACTGAAATTCTTTTCTACTTGCTTGCACCGACCTAGCAACTCTTCATAAAATCAAAACTATTAAATAAAGCCACTTTAGAGCATTTTTATGACGGTAAAGCGTTTACACGTTACTTCACGCTACTGCGAAGTTGCGATTTCAGGTAATTTGGTACACCTAGCTGGGCAACTCGCAGATGATACAAGCGCAGATGTCACAGGGCAGACTCAACAAACTTTAGATAATATTGACCGTCTATTGGCAGAAGCTGGAACAGATAAAACCCATATTCTTTCTGTCATGATTTTCCTAAAAGATATCGAAAAAGATTATGCAGCAATGAATGCTGTTTGGGATGCATGGATTAGCGAAGGACATCCACCAGCACGTACATGTGTAGAATCAAAACTCTATGCACCAGATGTACTTGTAGAAATGACGGTTGTTGCGGTACTTCCATAATTTTTATAATTATAAACCTACATAAAATTGAGCAATATCTGGGGTGATATTGCTCAATTTTTTAGTAATTTTAAAATTTTGAATTTCATCATTTTATTAAGATCTTCTTGAATGAGCTCTCAGATCAATTCTGCTAATGTCGAATTTTTAAGGCTTCACAAAAGCGTTTGACATTCTTTCTAGCTGGGGTGTCGCATGCAAAGTTGCTAATTCTGATTCAGGACTCAATAAGTCTCTTCTTAAGTCATGATAATCAGGCACACTACTATAATGAAGCACACGATAGCCAGCCAATTGTAATAGGCGACGCTCGTATTGTTGATGGGCTCGGCGTAAACCATTTTCCCCTAGAACAACGACTACAATTACCTGATAATTTTGATCAAGCACAACAAAATCAGCTGACATATTTTGATATTTACGACGTGTATGCGCGTATTTTGTAGTTAGAAGTGCATCAAAAGATACATGCGCTAATACGGTAAATTTGGGCAAAACAGTTTGTAGTCTGGTTAAGGTCATTTGCTCATGGCTAGTTAACACTGCACGGCGCTTTAAAGCACTATCATGTTGATGCCTTCGTGACAGACTTTTCACTGCCATAACAACAACCAGAAATAATAATAAGATCGTGATTAAATAATACATGGGCCTAATCCTTTAAGTTTTTTATAATGATTTTGCTAGATCACACTTTGTTTTAATTGATAACGACACAGCCGTTTTTTAAAAGGTTCACTTAGTAATTTCACTTGTAGTTATCAAGCTTGGCTTAAATTTAGCCACCCTCACATTATTTATAATCATAGAATCAATAACAATCAAGTGCAGCTCGTCAGATTTTGGCTATTTATCATTATTCGTTACGTTTTTTGTACTTTAAATCCTCAAAAATCTCATTATACGATTTAAATAGAGTCATAAAAAACAAAACAGGCTCTATTTAAGAGCCTGTTTTATCATTATCCACGAACTTTAGATTTAGGTTTGCTTTTCCCGCCAAACGGTCGTTTTTCTCCAGTTTCACGAGGAGGCAAACCAGTATGTTGCGTTAGAACCTGTCCTTTTTGTGGACGCTTCTGATTCGAATGATTATTCGTTTGCTGGTTATTTCGTTTAACCGAATCACCTGCTGTAGACGAATTTTTCTTACGAGCAGACTTATATTCCCCTTCTGTGCCTTTTGGCTGATAAGTCGGAATTAAATGCTGCTTCGAATTACCAATTAAATCTGCGCGACCCATCTCTTTTAGGGCTTCACGAAGTAATGGCCAGTTGTTTGGATCATGATAACGCAAGAATGCTTTATGCAGACGACGGCGTTTTTCACCTTTTACAATATCAACTTTTTCAGTATAGCGAGCTACTTTAGCAAGTGGGTTTTTACCCGAATAATACATGGTTGTTGCAGTTGCCATTGGCGATGGATAGAAAGTCTGTACCTGATCGGCACGGAAACCATTCTTTTTCAACCAAATTGCAAGATGCATCATGTCATAATCTGAAGTACCCGGATGCGCAGCAATAAAGTAAGGAATTAAATATTGCTCTTTTCCTGCTTCTTTACTGAAACGGTCAAACATTTGTTTGAAACGATCATACGTACCAATACCCGGTTTCATCATCTTAGATAACGGACCTTGTTCAGTATGTTCAGGAGCAATTTTTAAATAACCACCAACGTGGTGTTGTACCAACTCTTTGACATATTCAGGGTTGAGTACCGCAAGGTCATAGCGCAGACCTGAACCAATCAGAATCTTCTTCACACCTTTAATAGCGCGTGCTTTACGGTAAAGCTGCACTAATGGCGCGTGATCGGTATGTAAGTTTTGACAAACACCCGGATAAACACAAGAAGGTTTACGACAGTTTTTCTCAATTTCAGGATCTTTACAGTGCAAACGGTACATGTTTGCTGTTGGGCCACCTAAATCTGAAATAATGCCTGTGAAGTTTGGTGCCGTATCACGAATTTTTTCAATCTCACGTAAGATCGAATCTTCCGAACGGTTTTGAATAATACGGCCTTCATGTTCCGTAATTGAACAGAATGTACAACCACCAAAACAGCCACGCATAATGTTGACCGAGAATTTGATCATATCAAATGCAGGGAAACGCGCATCACCATAAGTAGGATGTGGCAAACGTGCATATGGAAGATCAAACACATAGTCCATTTCTTCTGTAGTTAGAGGAATTGGAGGTGGGTTAATCCACACATCACGTTCACCATGGCGTTGCACCAACGCACGAGCATTACCTGGATTAGTTTCAAGGTGCAAAATACGGTTTGCATGTGCGTAAAGCACTTGATCATTTGCCACTTCTTCAAAAGAAGGTAAGCGAATAACCGCCAACTCTCGTGGTGGTAATTTGTGTTTAATTGCTTTTGACGGTGCTGGCTTTAATTGAACGATTTGAGTGTCGTCATCAAGTTTGTCGCCTTCACGCACAATCGGATTTGCAACAATCTCTTTTTGGAAATTTTGATACTGAGCTAAAGAGTTACCCTTTTCTTTTTCAACCTCACAGCCATCAATATCTTCTGTCATGACATATGGGTTAATAATTGGATCAACACGCCCAACCGTATCTACATCATTACTCGCAACTTCAACAAACTTTGCTTTTGATGCTTTATTATGTTTATTAATAATAAATGCAGTACCACGAACATCTGTAATCTCGTGGATTTTTTCACCTTTAGCCAAACGATGCATTACATCAATAATGGCACGCTCACCATTACCGTACATGAGCAAATCGGCTTTTGAGTCCATCAAAATCGAACGACGGACTTTATCTGACCAATAATCGTAGTGTGCGATACGGCGTAAACTGCCTTCGATACCACCCAATAACACAGGTACATCAGGGAATGCTTCTCGACAACGTTGGCAATAAACTGTTGCTGCGCGGTCAGGACGTTTATTCGGTTCATTGTTTGGAGAATATGCATCATCCGAACGGATTTTACGATCTGCCGTATAACGGTTAATCATCGAATCCATATTACCTGCGGTTACACCCCAAGCAATTGTTGGCTTACCTAAAACTCGGAAGCTTTCAACATTGGTCCAGTCTGGCTGCGCAATAATTCCGACACGGAAACCTTGTGCCTCAAGCACACGTCCAATCACACCCGATACAAATGATGGATGGTCAATATAAGCATCACCACAGACTAAAATAAAGTCACACGCATCCCAGCCGAGTTGGTCCATTTCTTCTCGTGACATCGGCAAAAATGGCGCTGGTTCAAAACACGACGCCCAATATTTGTCGTAATCAAACAACGCTTTTGGCGCAGTTTGCATGGTGTAGGCAGTAGACATGGCTTGCGAATCTCGGCTAGCAGATGAAGGAGAGACATCTAAAGATGAAAGCCGATCATTTTAACATGAATTTCATTCATTTTCCCTGTTTATAAAACATGCGAAAACAACAATATAGAAATTAATTTGATTAAACTTTACTCAATATTTTATTCTTAGAATAAATACGGCGGAACAAAATCCGCCGCAGTTTTAATTTTTATTTATAGAGCTTAGAACAAAGCTTTTGGCAAACGAATTTGAATAATCTCGTTATCGTCAGCCAGTTTTGCGTTACGTCCTGTCGAACCAGGGAAATTATTATCATTGAAAACCGTCAGCGTTGTGCCATTTTCAATAATTACATCTTCAATGGTTTCAAATGGAAAAGCAAAAACCTCCCCCGTACCAATATCCCCTGCTCTAGCTGTGCCATACAACAAATTCGGGTTAGCAATTTTAATTAAATCGACTAAATCTTCACGGCTTACTAGCTGACCTGACTCATTCAATTTAATACGGATTAATTTTTTATATCCACCTAAATTATTCTGAGTTGCATCACGTTCAATAATAATGCCTTCTTTATCATTAAAGAGTTGGAAGTCACCAATATTGGTTGCCTTACTGTCTAACTGGAACCAATAATATTTTCCTGTATACGCTTTTTTCTTCACATCAAATTGCGAAATCAGCAACTGTCTTTCCGTTTCTCGAATTGATTTAATTGGCTTTTCTATAAGAGGGTAAAGATACTGCCCATCTGGCGAAATCGCCATTCCTTCAAAACCGCCACTTTGTTGAACTAGAGGTTCTACAAAATTAATTTGTGCTTTATTAAACTGATTTTGTGGTGAACGTAATTCTTGAGTCGGATTTAACGGATTTGGCAGAGCAATCGGTGCATCTAATAACACGCCATCTGCTGAGAAATGGAGTAAATATGGACCAAATTCATCTCCAATCCAGTAGGTCCCGTCACTAGTACGCTGCATCGACTCTGGGTCAAAATCAGCACCCGTTAATAAACGCTCAGGTGTATTACCATTGATGATATTAAATGGAATTAATTTATTCGGATCACGCAGTTGGATAAAGCTTTGTACAGTAACTTGGCTTGTGCCTTTAGTTTTAGTTTTGAAATCAGGCTTTATTTTATAAATACGAAGTAAAAAGTCTGCTGAATTATCTTGAGTTCCAAAACCATTATCGGCCATCGCCATATAACTGCCATCTTCATTTTTTAATGCAGCAGAAAACCCCTGTACAGGTTGACCTTTAAATGGAGGATAAATTCCATTTGCACCTTTCACATATGCGCCAGAGTCTGGACCAGCAGCATAAGTTTCTACAGGTAACTTAGCAAAAGAAATTAAGGTTGGTTCGGTAACGTTTTCAGTAGGTGAAGTTTGTTCGTGGTCGTTATCATCATTACATGCCGCCAATCCTAAACTGGCACAGCATAATAATACCGCTAATGTTTTTTTGCTCATGGTTTTATACATTTGGTAAAAAATTAAGCAAATTTAATCAAGCTTATATGAAATTTTTACTTCAAAAAGATGAAATCTTTATGGCAAAAATATGACAAGACTAACTATTTAATACAACCTTAAAAATTCGACTTCTTTGCTGAAAACTGATTAAAGTTTTGTTGGCTGATATTCTCCAGCAATTGCTGCTTTTAAAAATTTTTGGAAAGTTGGACATTCCATATGATTTTCAGCAGGACATACAGCAGCATGTTCTAATCCTTGGCTGATAAAATGCAATCGTTTTGCCATTTGCTCTAATTGTTCAGCTTTATCTTTTAATTTTTGCCGATCAAGCTCAGGCTTACCATCTTGTCCAAACATTGCAGCAATCTCATTTAAAGAAAAACCCGCAGCACGACCCAAAGAGATTAATGCCAATTGATCAATAACCTGCTTACCATATTGTCGACGTAAGCCTTGCCGCCCTATCGATTTAATTAATCCCTTCTCTTCATAAAAACGTAGTGTAGCCGTTGTGACTTTTGCCTTTTTAGCAACTTCACCAATATCCATAATAACCTCTTGACTTCAAGTGAACTTGAACTTGCACAATAAATTTATCACGTTTCATACGTATAAAAGCAAGGTGTAAAAATGAATACCTCTACGTTGTTCTTTCAAGCTTTATGTCTTGGTATTGGTGCAACTATATTTATGGATATCTGGCTGTTCATATTAAAGATATTCAAAATTCCGACCTTAAATTTTGCCTTCCTCGGCCGCTGGGTTGGTTGGATATTTCAAGGGAAACTTATCCATCAATCTATTGTAAAAAGCCCTCAAATTAAGGGTGAATATTTATTGGGTTGGATTGCTCACTATAGTGTTGGGGTTATCTTTGCATTGAGTTTTCTTTTCATTATTGGTTCAACTTGGCTTAGCCATCCTCAGTTTTACTCAGCTCTAATGTTTGGTGTAGTCACCGTTCTCATTCCATTTTTTATTATGCAACCTGCGATGGGTAGTGGCTTTGCTTCATCAAAAACACAGCATCCTTTTTTGAACTGTCTAAAAAGTTTGATGAACCATAGTGTTTTTGGTTGTGGCTTATATCTCACTGCAAAACTATTTCAAATTTAAAGAAAAAGGAGACTGCTCATGAAGACTGTTGCCATCATTTACCATAGCCGCCAAGGTCACACCCAATTTATTGCTCAGCAAATTCAAACTGGTATTTTGAGCCATAAAAATATGAAAGCAGATTTACTCAATACTGAAGATATTATCAACAGCCCAGAAATTCTCATCCAATATGACGGCTTAATTTGGGGATCCCCCACTTATTTAGGTGGTGTGTCTTCCAAGTTAAAACAACTCATGGACGCAACTGGTCCATTATGGAAAAAACAAAGTATTAAAGGAAAATTAGCGGCTGGATTTACCGTTTCATCTCTTCCTGCTGGTGATAAACAATCCACGCTAATTTCGATTTTCACCTTTTGTATGCAACACGGCATGTTATGGGTCGGTAACCCGATCATGCCTGAACAGCACCAAGGCATTCCTTATACGCAAGCAGCCAATCGTCTCGGTTCATGGTCAGGCTTAATGGCTCAGACTGAACATGGCAGTAATGCAGATGGTTTTGATGAAGGAGATATTAAAACTGCTCAACAATTTGGAGAAAATTTTGCATTGACCTTAAATGCTTATCAAGGAATATAAGGCCATGAAAGCACAGAAATTTTTATTCCTCTTAATTTTATCAGGAATGATGTCTTTTATAGTTTCAGGTATTTCAACTTTCAAGGCTGTAGGGCTAAATCATCACTTCGTTTCATTATGGTTATCGGCTTGGATCATTGCATGGATATTAGCTTTCCCAGGTGTATTGATTTGTGCTCCTATAGCCCAGAAATTAGTCGAGATCATATCTAAGAAAGTTGAAAAAAAACGACTGTAAGTTAAAACGTACAAAACTTGCGGTGATTTGCGGATATTCAGCTTTAGTATTTTTTCATAGTATATAAATCATAGAGAGACAGGATGTCTCATTGAAGAAGAATAAGAACGCAGGAAGCGGTAGTTGACAGGAGTTAACTACATAAAGCTGAATACGAAGAAACCTCGACAGGATGTCGGGGTTTTTTCATTTTAATTATACAAAATTCTTACTTTCTAGATGTGCTGAGCAACAGAACTTATATTGATCCGATAAGTACGGCTGAATACCATCATTTCATTTGAAATTTGATTATTGGTTTTGTATTTTGCTTACCTCATCTTTAGCTCAAGATCATTTTGAACCATCAGAATTACACCGCCTTAGCCTCAAATTTTTTATTATTGCATTGATGACAATAATGACAGGGTGTACAAGCTTAGGACCTAACAGTGGCTCATTTTCTTGGCGCTCCAATAAACTCTCGTCTGGCTTACAAAAAGCTTATTCTGTTCCAGCGAGTACAGCCAATCGGCTATCTCCAATGATTATTCAAAGTGCTGACCAATATAATGTCCCCCCTCTTTTACTCGCAGCAGTCATCAGGCAAGAGTCTAGTTACAATAGTAATGCTCGCTCTCCTACTGGCGCCGTCGGTTTAACTCAAATTATTCCAAGTTATTGGCAACAAACTTGTGCGGGGAATTTATATGATGAAACCACTAATATTCAATGTGGTGCTTATATCTTAAATCATTATTATCAGTCAGCTGATAGTTGGTTCAAAGCAACAGCTTATTATAATGTGGGACCGACTGGATATGAGCGAAGCTTCTGGACACGACACAAAGCAAAAAAATATGCTCGATCTGTGAAACGTCATCAGAAAACTTTAAAAAGTGCATTATAAATTCAGATCAAATAAAAAAAGCCCATCTATTAATGGGCTTTTTTACATAGTTAATTTTATTCGTCAAATAAACCTTCAAATAAAACAGAAGATAAATAACGCTCTCCGCTATCAGGAAGAATAACAACTATTGTTTTACCAGCATTTTCAGGACGCTCTGCAATTTTAGCTGCAGCAGCCAAGGCAGCTCCACTTGAGATACCTACCAAAATACCTTCTTGAGTTGCACAGTTTCTCGCCCATTGAATTGCTTCTTCACTACTCACTGGTAAGACTTCATCAACCAAATCCAAATCAAGATTTCTTGGAATAAAGTTTGCACCAATCCCCTGAATTTTATGAGGTGCAGGCGTAATACTTTCACCATTTTTAGTTTGAGTAATAATTGGAGACTCAGCAGGTTCAACTGCTACTGAGTACAATGGCTTATTTTGGACCTGTTCAAAATAACGAGAAATACCCGTTATCGTACCTCCAGTACCTACGCCAGCAACTAAAATATCAACCTGCCCACCTGTTGCTTGCCAAATTTCTGGGCCAGTTGTGTCCACATGAATTTGTGGATTGGCTGGGTTTTCAAATTGTTGTGGCAAAAAATAAACATCTGGCTGCTCAGTTGCTAATCGTACCGCTTCATCAACCGCACCTTTCATCCCTTTCGCCGGTTCAGTTAGAACTAAATTAGCACCTAAAGCTTTTAATACTTTTCTACGTTCAAGACTCATACTGGCTGGCATAGTCAAAGTAATTGCATAACCCTTCGCTGCCGCAACAAAAGCCAATGCAATCCCTGTATTACCACTAGTTGGTTCAACTATATGCATGCCTTCTTTCAACACACCTCTTTTTTCTGCATCTGCAATAAGTGCAGCCCCAATACGGCATTTCACAGAAAAGGCAGGATTACGACTTTCTACTTTCGCTAATACAGTTGCACCAGTTTTAATTAAACGGTTGATGCGAACTAAAGGAGTATTACCAATAGCTTCTGCATTATTTGTATAAACTGCAATACCTAAATTATTGGGTGTTGGGAATTGTTGATCGGTAGACATGTTATATCCTTATTAGACTTGATATGAATTTCTTCCATTATAATCATATAAAGAATTGACGATACAAATTCCCCTAATAAAAAAACACCCCCATTCGTTAGAACG
>NZ_LRDR01000130.1:0-314 GCF_001541635.1 Acinetobacter sp. LMB-5
TTTCTGTCTGGCGTGATAACCGATTCTCTTCGATTTTTCTAAGCGCACCACCTCCCTCAATGAAACCATTTTTGACCTGATGAATAAGATCATATCCAGTCTCATAGGAAATATTGCCCCCGTTGTACCCTTTCAAGATAACATCGAACGCTTCGCTAAATTCTTTTACCGCTTGGCTGTGAACCGAAGTTTCCAGATCCAATGCGGGAAGAAAAATTAATAATTCTTCAATCGCCTTTTGAGCTTCGACCTCTAGCTGTCTTCTTTTTCGATTTCGTTCCCAACGGGCGTAATCTTCTTGGGTATACGTCAAT
>NZ_LRDR01000131.1:0-314 GCF_001541635.1 Acinetobacter sp. LMB-5
CAAACACTAAAATACAAGTACAAATGTAAAGAGGTAGACATGTCATACAAAACTTTAAGAGTGCACGAAGCACAACAAATAAAGCTTGAAAGAGCAGCAATTGAGATAAGCTCAAAAATTGGCAAGCAAGTGCAGTGGACAGACGTAGCAAGATACATGTTTGAAAACATGCTGACAGATGCCAAACACGGAATGATCCAAGACTCAAAAAAAGATCAGTAGAAGTGAGGGTGAAAATTTCGATTGAGTACCACATTGGGACTATAAGCCACTATTAAAGTATGTGGCTTAGCCACCAAGAAAGAGCGCAGCGC
>NZ_LRDR01000132.1:0-313 GCF_001541635.1 Acinetobacter sp. LMB-5
CCATTTGAATGCGGTCACCAAGTTGTGACATTGCATCGTTACGACCCGATAGCTTGCGCTCTAATGCCATTAGGCTGATGATGTAGCGAGTGACTTCACTTCCCGATGGGGTGCTATCAATCCCTTTCACCAAGCATTCAAGACCCAGCTTAAGGTCGGCTTCGCGGCCGAAAACACCAATGGTGTTCGCTGGGCTAGTATTCAAAATGGCGTTAATTGACGTTTCAAAGGCATCTTGATCACAATGTCCGTTTCTCGCTACCTGTTGAACTAAGGCAACAGCTTGGCAGATACCTGCAAAAGCGATAGTACG
>NZ_LRDR01000133.1:0-311 GCF_001541635.1 Acinetobacter sp. LMB-5
AAACAGGGAATAATCATCACGGTGCCATTCTGCCCAATAAATACGCTGATCAAATACAATGTTTAAGGACTGAATTTTTCCAAGCAGCGTCTTAATTGCATTTTGGTCGCTGATCTCCACCCGGAAGGCTGTCTCAGACAAAATACAGGCACAAGCCGATGCTAACGCCTGCTCTGAGAACACGTCATAATGGCCTAGCAGAAAATCCAGTAAGCTAAATTCGCGATTGTGGTCACCAGCGAAGGTATTGGCAAGCAATGCATTATGGTCAATCTCCACACCAATCGCCAGCAGCGCCCTGATTAAAGGCA
>NZ_LRDR01000134.1:0-310 GCF_001541635.1 Acinetobacter sp. LMB-5
AACGGTATAGATCCTCATCAACCTCAATTGTTTTCATTCGCTTTTCACATTCTCAATGTTTAAACTCTGGGGGATTATAACGAGATCCTCGCGGATACTCCACGTTAAACCCATCACGAATAAGATAAAATGTCAGCATTACTCAACTATAAGCAGGAAGGGCAAGGCCAAACGGTTGTTTTGATTCATGGATTATTTGGCAGTTTCAGTAATCTAGGTTTACTGGCTCGCGACCTCGTTCAAGATCACTGTGTGATCAGTATTGATCTACGAAATCATGGCCTCTCTTTCCATTCAGACACACACAATT
>NZ_LRDR01000135.1:0-308 GCF_001541635.1 Acinetobacter sp. LMB-5
ACTTGTTAGCCGGCTCTGGGCGAACGACCAGTGGGCGCAGATCTTGTTGGATTTCTCCGCCTCGATACCACCTTCGATAAGTTCTTAGGTCGATTTCCGTTTCCAAGCATGCATTCGGCAGACGACTGCCGTTGTCGACCGCTTCATGTATAAGACTTATCAGTTCTTGCCTTTCACTGGTTGGCGTTAATCGGCCTCGTCCTCTTCCCCGTAAAAGGCTCTCAGCTTTTTTCGCAGAACTAATAGCGCACTGGTTTCGGCTAAGGCTTTCTCTTTGTATCGAAGCTCTTTTTTCAGAGCTTTGATCT
>NZ_LRDR01000136.1:0-308 GCF_001541635.1 Acinetobacter sp. LMB-5
ATGGGGTAAAGGACAAGGCCACTCATACGGTGAACCAGACCCTAACACAGGTCAAACCTACTACGGCAGAGGCTATGTGCAGTTAACTTGGCTTGCGAACTACGCCAAAGCCAAAGCGGTGGTATACAGCCGAAACTGGCAACAGGGTGTGATTGATTTTGTGAACGCGCCAGAGCTAGCACTAAATCCATTTTATGCCGCGCAGATTGCGATTAGCGGCATGATGGCTGGTTGGTTTACAGGTAAGAAGCTAAGCGACTACCTGCAGCTTGACGGTTCGTTTGATTACCAGGGGGCAAGAGCCATCA
>NZ_LRDR01000137.1:0-308 GCF_001541635.1 Acinetobacter sp. LMB-5
CAACACGAAGGCAAGTGCGATTGGTCGTTCATACAAGAATGACCACGAGTTGTCGTACATGAGTAAGGCTTTGCGTAAGTTGGTTTCTGCCATTGGCCCCAAAATGATGGCCAACAGTATTGGTGAGGATGGAATGTCCATCTTGCCGAGGGCGAAGCCCAGCAAACCGAACGCGATAGCTATGCCGACATCAAACATGGAGTTGTTAATCGCATAAGCACCAACCACAGACAGGAAGATGATGATTGGAATCATCAGTATTTTCGGAACTTCTATGATGCGACAGAAGAAACGAATACCAAGTAAGC
>NZ_LRDR01000138.1:0-306 GCF_001541635.1 Acinetobacter sp. LMB-5
ACACACTCTCATTAGGTGCTGCGAAATTAGGTCCGACGCTCTCAAAACCAAAAGTGAAGAAAGGCATCGATATTGCGGTTGCCGCTATGATGTTTACTATCGCTTTTGTTCTTGCGAATGAGTTAATCACCAAATACTGGTAAAGAAAAATAGGAAAGAAACACGACATGGAGTCACTGGAAAAAATTCATCAAATCAACCGAGAGCGATTCAATGCGCTCTCCATCCCCTTTCGAGAATGGCAACACGAAGCCATTCTCGACTTCGAAACCGACGTCAAAGTCGCCGCACAACTCGGTTGGACAG
>NZ_LRDR01000139.1:0-306 GCF_001541635.1 Acinetobacter sp. LMB-5
ACGTACATCAACGGTCAAACTGACCTAGTAAAAGCGTCAGTGGACCAAGATGGTAAGCTCCAAGTATTTGCGGGCAACAACAAAGTAGAAGGCGACGTTGAGTTCTCTGGCGGCTTATCTGGTGAGCTAGGTCTAAGCGACGGCAAGAAAGTAACGGTTGATACTATCGACGTAACATCAGTAGGTGGCGCACAAGAATCTGTGGCTATCATTGATGCGGCATTGAAATACGTAGACAGCCACCGTGCAGAGCTAGGTGCTTTCCAAAACCGTTTCAACCACGCAATCAGCAACTTGGATAACATC
>NZ_LRDR01000014.1:0-69844 GCF_001541635.1 Acinetobacter sp. LMB-5
GAAGTTTTCAATGTCCATGGTGTCCATGACCTGACCACCGAAGCGTTCAGCCACGATACCTGTGTTAATGCCTTTACGTGCAGCATAGATTGCAGCTGTTGCACCCGCAGGTCCACCACCAATCACCAATACATCAAAAGCATCTTTGGCATTGAGTGCTGCCGCATCTTTTTCAGCTGAGTTGGTATCAAGTTTTGCCACAATCTCTTCAAGGGTCATACGACCTTGACCAATGTGTTCATTGTCCTGGAATACCATCGGTACAGCCATGATTTTGCGTTGTTCGACTTCGTCTTGGAAGAATGAACCGTCAATCATGGTTGCCGTGGTGTTCGGGTTATAAATCGCAATCAAGTTGAGTGCCTGTACCACATCCGGACAGTTATGACAGCTGAGTGATACAAACACATCAAAGTTGGCTTTGAGGTTTAAGCCTTTAATCTGGTTGAGTACTTCATCAGACACTTTAGGTGCATAACCAGATACCTGTAACAGTGCCAAGATCAAAGACGTAAACTCATGGCCCATTGGTAAGCCTGCGAAGAATACACGAGGCTGTTCACCTGCTTTAGCCACACCAAAGCTTGGACGACGTGTATTGTTGCCATCAAAACGGGCAGTGACTTGGTCAGATAGTTCAGCAATTTCTGTCACTAACTCTTTAATTTGAGCCGCTTTATCTGATTCATCTAAAGCAGCAACTAATTCGATTGGACTTTCTAAACGTTCTAAATAAGCTTTTAATTGAGTTTTAATGTTTTGATCTAACATCTGTTTTTACTCCAATGCATCCAAATTCTTTCAATAGATGCATAGTACGTTAAAACATAAAATAGGTAAAACAGTATGTTTTTATATATTTGATCGGTTTTTTAGATTTAATTATTATTTACGTCAAATTAAAAAAAGCCAACCTGAACTCATCCAGCGCAGGTCGGCAAACTGGTTAAACTAGAGTAAGACCAAACCAAATACAGCCCCAGCAATCAAGACATGTAAAGGATGAACCTTTTTAATTAAAGATAATAAAGTTGCAATGACTACCATAATAATGAGTAAAGTATTTATGGCAGCTGCCTCAGAAATAATCCACGCACTGGCAAGTACAGTTCCCACAGTGACAGGTTGTAAAGCAAGTTGTAAAACACGGCGCCATTTCTTATCTTTAAATTTTGACCAGCCTCTCATCACAAATACAGTAATAAGAGATGAAGGTAAAAATTTAGCGGTAGACGTTACAAGTAGACCTGACAACCCTGCTACATGCCATCCCACCAAAGGTACAATCATCATGTTCGGACCAGGGGCAGCTTGAGCCATGGCGAACAATGCACTGAATTCTTGTGCCGTCATCCAGTGGTGAATATCAACTACTTGGCGTTGCATTTCAGGCAAAATTGTATTGCCGCCACCAAATGCAATAAGAGACAATTGAGTAAAAATGATCGCTAAAGTAAGTAGAACTGCACCCATTACACACGTCTCCAAATAATAGCTGAATAGAATGCCAACAAAATCAGCATGGTCACAAGTAATGGAACTTTCAGAAAAGCAATACTGATAATTGCAGCAACAACTACGCAAATCGCTAATGGATTACGTAATAATGGCTTAAGCATTTTCAAACCTGTTGCAACCAGAAGTCCTGCTGCTGCCGCCGCTAAACCTTCGAAAAGATGCTTAACCATTAAATTATCTTGGAACTGCTCATAGACATAATGTAAAAGTACAACAATTATCGTAGGTGCAAGGATCAGACCAATGAGTGAGCTCACTGCCCCACGAACACCGCGAAACTCCATGCCAATCGCAACCGATAAATTAATAATATTGCCACCCGGTAAAAATTGACACAGACCAAGTAACTCAGTGAATTTTTCAGGGCTTAACCACTGTCTCTGCTCTACAATAACTTTACGGGCTAAAGGCAGCACGCCACCGAATCCAATTAAACCTAATGTTAAAAAACCTAAAAATAACTCTGTGCAGGTCGGGACACTCTCCTTCTGCACAGCAATCTCAACATGGTTCATTTTCGTTACTTTTCACTTTATCTGACCAAGATAGAATGATACTTTTGTGATATATCTACAAATGCTTTTATTTTCACTAACCATACCATAAAGGTATTCCTATGCTCGATTTACATAAGCTCCATGCCTTTGTTGTGGTAATAGAAGAAAGGAATATTACGCATGCCGCAAATCGATTGTTTATTCAACAGCCCCCCCTAACGCGTTTACTTAAAAAACTCGAAGAAGAACTTGGTACACAATTACTTATTCGCCAGCCTCGAGGAATTGAACCAACTGAGGCTGGTTTAGCCTTATTTAAAGAAGCACAACTTTTATTAGAACATGCGCGCCATATTCCAAAATTAGTCCAAGATGTTAGCCAAGGTAAAACTGGACAACTCAATATTGGTTTTACAAGTTCCGCAGGTTTGCATCCGCTTATTTCACTAGTATTGCGCTCATATCGAGAAATATATCCAAACGTACAAACCAAACTTGAAGAAGCAGGCAGCCAAAAACAATTAGATCGATTAATCTCCGAGAAACTTGATATTGCTTTTTTAAGAGCACCGATCAGCCGTGATATTGGGTTAAAACATCACCATATATTAGATGAACCAATGATGGTGGCATTGCCTATAGGCCATCCACTTACACGAAAAGAAAAAATTAGTTCAAATGACTTATCAGATGAAAATTTTGTTTTATACCGTCGTTCTTCAGGACAAGGTTTATATGACAATATTTTATATAGTTGCTACCAAGCAGGTTTTAGTCCACGCATTATTCAAGAAGCGCCTCGACCTACCGCTACATTAAATTTAGTCGCTGCTGGAATTGGTATAACGATTGTGCCGGCCTCAATGCATAATTTTTGGGAACATGAAATTGTCTATCGCGAGTTTGATGATTCAATGAAACTAAATGCGCCTCTTTACCTGATTACTCGGGAAAATGAGAGTTCTACCAAAGTTTCAAACTTTATTGAACTATTGCAAAAACTTTTACCCAATGGCCTGAGTGTAAAAGCAAAGTAATAAAAAGTGCCTATATAAAGACACTTTTTTAAAGTCATTTTTAACAAAAAATAGTTTAAATTTTGCTATGTTTTCAAGAGTAATACTTTTTCTTCAGCCAAAGCGAAACTGAAACCAATGAAATCAGCACAGGTACTTCAACCAATGGCCCAATCACTGTGGTAAATGCTACAGGTGATACCAAACCAAATGTTGCAATGGCAACCGCTAAAGCTAACTCAAAATTGTTACCTGCCGCGGTAAATGAAATTGCCGCTGTACGCGGGTAATTATTCCCCATACGTTTACTCATAAAGAAGCTAATAAAGAACATCACCACAAAGTAAATCGTCAGTGGAATCGCAATACGTAATACATCTAAAGGTAAGCTCACCACATCGCCACCTTTTAGGCTAAACATCGCCACGATGGTAAAAAGTAAAGCAATTAAACTAATTGGGCTGATTTTTGGTAAAAATTTAGTTTGATACCATTCCAACCCTTTCGACTTGACTAAAATCAAACGCGTCAAGAACCCCATTAAGAATGGAATACCTAAGTACACCAAAACCGCGTGTGTGATGGTCCAAAAATTCACATCAATGACTTGCCCTGCTACACCAAAATACGGAGGTAAGAAAGTTAAGAAAAGCCATGCATAGGTACTAAAGAACAAAATTTGGAAAATACTGTTAAAGGCAACCAAAGCTGCAACATATTGGTTATCACCACAAGCAAGACCATTCCAAACCAAAACCATTGCGATACAACGTGCCAAACCAATCAAAATCAGGCCTGTCATGTATTCCGGATAACTATGCAGAAAAACAATCGCAAGAATGAACATTAAAACTGGAGCAATAATCCAGTTCTGTACCAACGATAAAGTTAAGGTTTTCTTATCCTTAAATACTTCTGGTAACGCAGCATAATCAACCTTTGCTAAAGGTGGATACATCATCAAAATTAAGCCGATTGCGATCGGAATATTAACGTTATCTACACTTAATTCATTTAAAGACACAGATGCCTGAGGAAAGAAAACTCCAATCGCTAAGCCTAAAGCCATGGCAATAAAAATCCATAGCGTCAGGTTACGGTCTAAAAAAGAAAGCTTTTGCTTAGTCATCTCGACTCTCTTACCCAATATGAGAGATTTTATTAATCTCAGCAATCAAATGTGAACGGTTTAAGTTCGCAACATCAAGTGCAAACAAAGCATCTAAACGACGATTAATATGAGCTACAGTTTCTTGGAATGCTTTAAGCTTTTCTTCTTTCGGCAAGTCTAAGTGAGATGGGTCACTTAAACCCCAATGTGCTTTGATTGCGCCACCTAAATAAAGTGGGCATGCTTCTTGTGCAGCAGAATCACAGACTGTAATCACAACATCTGGTTGATACTGCTCGCAGTCATCAATAGTTTTACTCCATAGCCCATCTGTTGAAAGACCTAAGTTTTCAAGTGTTTCAATGGTTAATGGATGTACCTGTCCTGATGGTTTACTGCCAGCGCTATAAGCTTTCCAACCTTCTGGTGCACGGCTGTTAAATAAAACTTCTGACAAAATGCTACGGCAACTGTTTCCAGTACATAAAAATAAAAATTTCATGGTGTTACTCACAATAGGTAGAAATAGAAGAAAATTGTGAAGATGATTGATTCACTAAATTTTCATCTTGGCTTGCTATAGTTTTCAAAACTTCAACAGCCCAATTGGGTAAATCTGGATTGACGCTGTAATAAACCCATTGCCCCTGTCGTGCATCAAGTAAAATGCCATGAGTTCTTAATAAAGCTAAGTGTCTGGAGATTTTCGGTTGGCTCAACTCAAGCTGTTCAGTTAACTCACAAACACAAATATTTTGTTTGCTAAGAACTAGCTTAAGAATGTTTAACCGAGTTTGGTCAGATAGACATTTAAAGAAATCGACTTGGTTGATCATATCTTCAACAGAATATATTCGTTATTGCAAATATACGGATATCCATATATAAATGCAATATCTTAATTTGACAATAAATTTACCATGACTGAGCTAGTGAAGATTTACCATAACCCTGCTTGCGGAACCTCACGCAATACATTGGCGCTTATTCGTCATGCTGGGTTTGAGCCTATCGTTATTGAATATTTGCAAACTCCACCGAGTAAAGATGAATTAATTCAACTCATTAAGGATTCAGGCTTAACTGTACGTGAAGCAATTCGTAAAAATGTTGATCCCTATAAAGATTTAGAGTTAGAACAAAACCATTGGACCGATGAACAGTTAATTGATTTTATGGTTCAGTACCCAATTTTAATTAATCGCCCATTTGTGGTTACACTAAAAGGCACGCGACTTTGCCGCCCTTCTGAGATTGTATTGGATATTTTAGATACACAAAACTTAAGCTATTTCGCAAAAGAAGATGGTGAAGTAATCATTGATGAGCAAGGCCGTCGTATAAAGTAATTAAAGATATTTATTAATATAAAAAGCTAAATGGCATAACACCATTTAGCTTTTTTTGAATTAAACAGGTTAAAAATAGGATTTAATAAAAGGAAGCAGTTGCTCTCCTATTACCATGCCTAATAAACCGACTAATGCAACAAGAGGTGGAGCTGGTGACTTAACATTTAAAACATAATATAAAACACCAACAAGCAACCCTACAGCCAAAGATAACAAGTACATTTTCATCGTACATACCTTAGAGAATCAAGCCATTTAATCAGCAGGTTCCCATACTGTTTTATTTAAAATGCAAAACACGAGCACCCAAGTGCGCCCCAGAAAGATTTTTTGTCCTTATCATTTACAGGAACATCAAGCATCCAAGCGTGGCTGTGTCCATGCATTCCACAGCTGCTAGCACATGCACACAATGCACTTTGTGACTGTAATGATTGATTGGAAGGAGCATTACGGTTTTCAGATAAACGCCACTGACCACCGAAGCGTTTTACCGGCGACCATGTTGGAGATGCTGGCGGTAACGGCGGATCATCTTGCTTAAACTCTGCCCCTGCGTACACCACTTTGCCGCCTAAAACAGTGAGTACAGACTCAATCCACTGGATATCTTCTGCTTCAACTTTGAAGTAGTCATCTGACAACACAACTAAGTCGGCAAGTTCCCCTG
The DNA here is from genome assembly GCF_001541635.1 of Acinetobacter sp. LMB-5. Taxonomy (NCBI): domain Bacteria; kingdom Pseudomonadati; phylum Pseudomonadota; class Gammaproteobacteria; order Moraxellales; family Moraxellaceae; genus Acinetobacter; species Acinetobacter sp. LMB-5. The sequence continues at coordinate 6,165 of NZ_LRDR01000014.1, forward strand.
CTGTTAGTGAACCTTTGACATCTTTTTCACCTGAGAACCAAGCTGAACCTTTAGTCCAGAGTTTAAGTGCTGTTTGACGGTCTAATAGATTTTTTTCATCATAGAGAGGTAAACCGCCGACTGTTTTACCTGTACTTAGCCAATACAAACACACCCAAGGGTTATAAGAAGCAACACGAGTCGCATCTGTCCCCGCACCCACAGGAACACCAAGTTCTAACATTTTCTTAACTGGTGGCGTTGCCTGAGCGGCTTCAGCACCATAGCGTTTTACGAAAATCTCACCTTGATATGCCATACGGTGTTGAATGGCAATACCACCACCCAACGCACCAATACGTTCGATATTACGCTCAGATACAGTTTCGGCATGGTCAATAATAAATCGAGTTGCAAATGGCTGTTTTGAATTGACGCGCTCAAATACATTGAGCAGACGATTAATACTTTCATCATAGGTTGCATGAATACGGAATGGCCATTTCTTTTCAGCCAAGTGCTCTACAATAGCTTCGAGTTCACCTTCCATTTTTTCTGGTAAATCTGGACGTGGTTCATAGAAGTCTTCAAAGTCCCCCGCTGACCAAGTCAGATTCTCACCTGCTCCATTCATTCTAAATAGCTCATCACCATCACCCGGAAATGTCATTTCTGTCCAACGGCGATAATCATCAAGCTCTTGGCCTGCCTTTTGAGCAAATAAGTTGTAAGCAATTCGCACTGTCATTTGATTTTGATCGTGTAATTGCTTAATCACATCATAATCTTCAGGATAGTTTTGACCGCCACCACCTGCATCAATTGCTGAAGTAATGCCTAATCGGTTCAGTTCACGCATGAAATGACGAGTTGAATTGACTTGATCTTCAACTGGCAATTTCGGTGCTTTCCCTAAGGTCGAATATAAAATCATAGCCGATGGCGTAGCGAGCAACAGACCTGTTGGCTCACCTTTTTCATTTCGTACAATCTTGCCACCTGGTGGGTCCGGTGTATCTTTGTTAAAGCCTAATACATCAAGTGCAGCTCGGTTCAACAAAGCACTGGCATATAGATGTAAAACAAATACTGGAGTATCTGGTGCAGCTTTATTAATTTCCTCTAAAGTCGGTAAACGCTTTTCGGCAAACTGGAATTCAGTCCAACCGCCTACGACACGAACCCATTGTGGAGCTGGAGTATTGTCTGCTTGTTCTTTGAGTAAGCGTAACGCATCGGCAACGGATGGCACACCTTCCCAGCGCAGCTCCATATTGTAATTTAGGCCACCACGAATAATATGCAAATGACTGTCATTTAGACCTGGTATAACGCGACGGCCATTTAAATCTACAACTTTGCTTGTTGGTGTTGCGAGCTTCATAACCTCATCATTTGTACCCGTGCGTAACACTTTACCATCTGCAATCGCAATTGCTTGTACTTCTGGACTTTTGGGGTCTAATGTTGTGATTTTACCGTTTATGAGTATGAGGTTTATTTCGGTCATTCTGAACTCCATTCTTGTGAATTATCGTTCTAAAAAATAAAGGCATATCTGTATTAATATCACTTAAATATTGAATACTAGACATGCCTTTACCTAAATCAGTAGTGTTTTATTTTGCAGGAACTGGTGCAAGTACTTCATGTTTTGATGTTGTACGCTCAGGTGCCTTATGTACCATCGTATAAGCATAATCCACACCCATACCGTAAGCACCAGAGTGTTCACGGACAATTGCCATAACTGCATCATACGTATCACGATGAGCCCAATCACGTTGCCATTCGAGTAAGACTTGTTGCCAAGTTACTGGAACAACACCAGCTTGAATCATACGTTGCATGGCATAATCATGTGCCTCTTTCGATGTACCACCTGAAGCATCCGCGACCATATAAATCTCATAATCCCCTTCAAGCATCGCACCAAAAGCGAAGGTGTTATTACACACTTCAGTCCACAAACCTGAAACAATCACTTTTTTACGATTATTTTTTGCAAGCGAATCACGTACTTTTTGGTCATCCCATGAATTCATTGAAGTACGTTCTAGTAATGGAGCATCTGGAAATACGTCTAGAAGTTCTGGATAGGTATGACCAGAGAAGCTTTCAGTTTCAACCGTTGTAATGGTGACAGGAATATTGAATGTTTTAGCTGCTTTTGCTAATCCTACAGTATTATTCTTTAATACTTGGCGATCTATTGACTGTACCCCAAAAGCCATTTGTGGCTGATGATCAATAAAAATAACCTGACAATTGGTTGGTGATAGTTGTTCTAAAAGTGATTTATTCATGGGTAAACTCCATTATTCCTTATGAGTAATGCATCAAAATTGCTTACTGGTTATTATGAAAACAGATAAAAATGTAAAAGCATAGACAGCAAATCAGCACGAATCTGTATTCTGTACGAATACAATCAAAACAATGATTGCTTTTTAATTTTTATAGTTTAATCATTGATATATATTTTTTTACCTTTCGCTTATCCATGGATCGATTAGACTGTATTTCCACTTTTGTAAGTGTTGTAGAACATGGGAATTTTAGTAGCGCAGCCAGAGCACTCGATATTTCTCGCGACTTAGTTGCCAAACGTGTTTGCTACCTCGAAAATGACCTCAGAACCACACTTTTAACTCGAACAACAAGACAGATGAACCTCACCTCTTGTGGGGAAAAGTTTTATCAACATAGCAAAGTCATTTTAAGTGAGTTCGAATGGGCTGCCTATGAAATTAGCTACAATCAGCAGTACCCAGAAGGCGAACTCAAGCTCAATACGCCAATGTCTTTTAGCAACATTTTTCTTCAACATATCATTTCAGACTTTATTGAGAAATATCCCAGCATCAAAATTGATTTATTCATGACTGATCAGCTATTAGATATGAATAATAATAAATTTGATTTAACCATTCGTGTAGATGGCTCTCCTCCTAATTTGGCAAATAGTAAAATATTAAATACCTATCAACGATATTTGTATGCAACACCTGAGTATTTTAATCAGCATGGATTGCCAGATTCATTAGAAGAACTTAAAGAACATAAGTTTCTAATTTACTATCAGGATAGTCGACATAAGAAGTTGATCTTCCAAAAAGATCAAAAAGAAGTGTCCTTTAATTGCTTCCCTGTGATGACCTGTAATAATGGTGAACTATTATTAGATATGTGCTTGAAAGATCACGGTATTGTTTTTCTTCCAGAGTTTATTGCAGAGCCTTACTATAAAGAAGGCAAATTACAGAAATGTTTGGAGGACTACACCAGTCAGCCGCTTCACCTATATGTTACATGGCCAAACCGTAAGATTTTATCGAAGAAAGTAAAACTATTTATTGATTTTTTAACACGTCAAATCGTTCCCATAAAATAACTAATCTGGGCCTTTTCCAGAAGAATTGGCCCCATTATTTTTTAGTTAGTTTAAATGGATTCAATCTTCTTATTTTTAAATAAATTTAATAAATTTTGTTCTGCTGACGCTGTGCTGTCTTCTTCAATAAATGTCGTCGCGTAGTGTTCTAAATGCTCTTCCATCAATTGAGTTGCTCGTTTTTCATCGCCTTGTTCAATCGCATCTAAAATTGCACGGTGTTCATCTGCCGAACAATTATTATGTTTTGGAATTTCATATAAGCCAATTAATAATGAAGTCCTTGCAATAAGCGTCTGCAAATAACTGGTCATAATCGTATTTTGATTTGCTTCAATCAGCTTTAAATGAAATTGCCCCGATAGCTTAATCCACTCGGCCCAATTGCCAGCTAAACGCTCATGAGACTCTTGATCTACTAAGCCTCGAAGCTCACTAAAATCTAGGTTATGTGACTTTTGAGCGAGCTTTTTTACAGTGGCGATTTCAAGCATGCTGCGTGCTTCAAAGACCTCTTTTGTTTCATGAGCACTATGTTTTGCGATGAGTGCCCCACGATTGGGCTGAATTTCGATGACCTTATCATGGGCAAGTTTTACGAAAACACGTCTTAACACTCCCCTCGTTACACCGAATGCCTCACATAGGGGTGCTTCAACCAAACGCGCCCCAGGTGTAAGTTGCCTATTTAAAATGGCATCAACAATAGCGTTATATATATGGTCATCAATTTCATCATTGCTCATTTCTACGGCTTTTTTTAGTGCATTCGATGGCATTGATTTCTCCATTTTTATTAACGCCTCCTCTTTTTAAAACTTTATCTAATAACTGTAGTGTAAGTTTAACTTAACCTTTTGGGAATATTACTCTCATTTCCACAGCATCTATGTGCTACTGAACAATTCAAAAATAAACCTTAAAATATCAGCTTATATAACTAAGTTTATGTACTTTTTATAAAAATTAATCTCTTCTCATTTTATAAAGCTGTCTCTTTATATCCAAATTCCGTACCAGTTTAAACAATCTCATCAATGCTACCCCCGAATTTGGCACAACTTTTGCTCAATAGAATTGTGCACAATCAAAATAACATATTGTGCACAATTTTAACTTCTTTCTTTTAGCCAGAGTTTCAAGCTGCTGAAGAACGTGCCCGCCCAACATAGGGAAGTGAGTGTTCAAGATGAATAATACCGAAGCAATAATTAAACCTTCTTATGATGCAAAGCTAACAAATCAAGACCTAGCTCCTTTAAAAAAGCAAACTTGGGGCGCTTATAATATTTTTGCCTTTTGGATGTCTGATGTTCATAGTGTTGGTGGCTATGTGATGGCCGGAAGTCTCTTTGCTCTTGGGCTGAACAGCTGGCAGGTACTTCTCTCTTTACTCATCGGCATTGCAATAGTTCAGTTTTTTACAAATCTGATTGCCAAGTCTAGCCAACAAACTGGCACGCCCTATCCGGTTATTTGCCGTGCAACCTTTGGTGTGCTTGGTGCAAACATACCTGCAGTTATTCGTGGTCTTATTGCTGTTGCATGGTATGGCATTCAAACTTATTTGGCCTCCAGTGCCTTTTTATTGGTCATTTTAAAGTTCTTTCCAGAATGGTCGGTCTATGCCGATGTTTCAAATTACGGCTTTCTTGGGCTTTCCTATTTAGGATGGTTTGGCTTTATGCTGCTTTGGCTACTTCAAGCGATTGTTTTTTGGTCTGGTATGGACAGCATTCGTAAGTTTATTGACTGGGCAGGTCCAGCTGTCTACGTTGTGATGTTTGCGATGGCAGTATGGCTCATCTGGAAAGCTGGCTGGCAAAATATTGATTTAAACTTGAGCGGTGTTCAATACGACGGTTTTGCGGTTGTACCAGTCATGATTGGTGCTATTGCGCTTGTTGTTTCATATTTTTCAGGTCCGATGCTGAACTTTGGTGACTTCTCTCGTTATGGCAAAAGTTTTAATGCTATTAAAATGGGCAACTTTCTTGGACTACCAATTAATTTCTTAGGCTTTTCTTTACTTACTGTGGTTTGTATTGCGGCAACGCTTCCAGTGTACGGCAAGCTCATTACAGACCCTGTCGAGATGGTTGGAAAACTTGATAATACATTTGTGGTGATTTTAGGTAGCTTGACCTTAATGATTGCCACCATCGGGATTAATATTGTCGCTAACTTTGTTTCACCTGCCTTTGATTTTTCCAACGTTTCACCGAGCAAAATTAGCTGGCGCATGGGTGGAATGATTGCAGCAGTTGGTTCGATTTTCATTACCCCATGGAATTTGTTTAATAACCCTCAAGTGATCCATTACACCATTGATATTTTAGGTGCATTTATTGGCCCACTTTTTGGTGTATTGTTAGCCGATTTTTACCTTGTTAAAAAACAAAAAATCGAAGTAGATGATTTATATACCTTAGATACCAAAGGTTTGTATTGGTACAAAAATGGTTATAACCACTCTGCCTTTTATGCCTTAATTCCAGCTTCATTAATTCCTATTCTCTGTGTGCTTTTACCACAATTATCGGGGCTAGCTAATTTCACATGGTTTATTGGGATGGGATTCGGTTTTGTCATTTACCGATTTCTTAATCAACCGCTTGCCCATGCTAAATCGGCAATGACTAAGGCAAAAGTACAATGAAAATTAAAATTATTAATCCCAATACTACTCAAAGCATGACTAATAAAATTGCTACATCAGCAAAGATAGTCGCGAATTCTAGCACTCAAATTATTGCAGTGAGTCCTCAAATGGGCCCTGCAACGATTGAAAGTTATTATGATGAAGCATTAAGTGCAGTAGGTGTGCTGGAGGAAATTCGCCAAGGTGAACTTCTAGGTGTAGATGCCTATATTATTGCCTGTTTTGGGGATCCTGCGCTTTACGCTGCCCGTGAAATGACTTCGGCACCTGTGATCGGGATTGCCGAAGCAGCTATGCGAACTGCAAGTTATGTCAGTACTGGTTTTAGTGTAGTCACGACATTACAACGCACAGTGAATATGAGCTGGCATCTGTCTCATCGCTACGGAGCTACGCCATTTTGCAAAAATGTTCGGGCATGTGATATTGCAGTTGAAGAGTTGGAGCTTCCTGACTCAAATGCCTATCGGACCGTACGAGATGAATGCAAAAAAGCACTCGCTGAAGATAAAAGCGATGCGATTGTTTTGGGCTGTGCAGGTATGAGTGATTTATGTCTAAAACTGCAAAACGAGTTAGGTGTGATCGTTATTGACGGCGTTGCAGCAGCCGTTAAACAAGCTGAAATGTTAGTTCAGTTAAATTTAAAAACCAGTAAAGTCGGCGATTGGGCCTCACCTCCCGTGAAAAATTACACTGGCATATTGTCAGGATTTGGAATGAACTAAAGAGTTATTGTTTCAATTCCAACTCAAAACGCTACGTTGGAATTGAAACAAAGAATAATTAAAGGAATTAAGCCTCTGCTAACTCTGGCTGTTGTTCTTCTTTATAAAACGGCACATCACCATTAATAGTTGCACGGTGCATGATGCGATGAGCATCGCCATAATCAAATAATGCTTTATGTTGTGTGCAACGGTTATCCCAAATCGCGATATCACCATCTTGCCACTTCCAACGCAAATGAAATTGCTCTTGGGTCGCATGTTCAAACAAGAAATTAAGTAACTGTTCACTTTCTTGTTCAGGTAACTCATTAATGCGAGTGGTAAAGCCCTCACTTACAAACAACAAAGGCTCACCTGTGACTGGATGGGTACGTACCACTGGGTGAACCACTGGTGGGTTACGCTTAAATGTTTGCAAAAGCTTTTCACGTTCTTCTTCGTTATGGGCAAAACGTTCAAGCGGAAAAGACTTACGAATATCGTGGGTTGCAGTTAAGCCACGTAGTTTTTGCTGTAACTTAAGCGGAAGCCCTTTAAAAGCTGCTGTGTTGCTGGACCACAAAGTGTCACCGCCTACAGGTGGAATTTTAATGGCTTGCAACACACAACCTAAAGGCGGGGTTTTACTAAAAGTCACATCTGTGTGCCAAAGTTCATTGTCACGCAAATCTTGTTTCCAGCTATCGAGTACCATCAACTCCGGTACATCTTCAATTGAAGGATAAATCGGGTGCACATGTAAGGTGCCAAAACTACGTGCCAAGTCTGCTTGTGCTTGCGGTGCTAATTGTTGCTTTCGAAAAAAAATGACCTGATGATCAAGCAAAGCCTGCTGGATTTGTTGCGTTGTCTGTTCATTTAACGCATTCAAATCAATATCGTGAATAATTGCGCCAATGGTAGGCTTGATCACTTCAATATTTAAGTTTGCTACTACTGTATTCATCTTCTTTACTACAACTGCTGACCATACCAAGGAGAAAACTGTTTTTGTAACCAACGTAAAAACAGCTCAAAACTAACTGCGACAATCGCAATCACAATAATGCCCAGAATCACCGTATCGGTAATTAAGAACTGTGCTGCCGATTGCACCATAAAACCAATACCACGGTCCGCTGCAACCAACTCTGCTGCAACTAATGTTGACCAGCCCACCCCAAGACCAATACGAATACCGGTAATAATATGAGGCAAAGCGGTTGGTAAAATGACATGCCAAAAGACTTGTGACTGACTTGCCCCTAATGACAATGCCGCACGTTCACGATTTAGCTGATGGCTTAACACACCATGCGCACTACTAATAATGACAGGCGCCAATATCGAGAAAAAAATCAAAAGTACTTTTGTGGTTTCGCCAATACCGAACCAAATAACAAGTAACGGCAAATAAGCTAACGGTGGAATTGGACGTAATAATTCAACCAAAGGATCTAGAACAGCGCGAACCCATTTGTTCAGACCCATCCATAAGCCTAGCGGAACTCCAATCACTACGGCAGCAATCAAAGCTAAAAATACACGTGAGATACTGGCTGCCAAGTGTTGCCACAAAGTCGCCTTCATAAAGCCTTCTTGGCTGACCGATATAAATTTTTGCCAGACTGCCTGTGGGCTTGGTAAAAACAGTTCGGGTACGACATGCAAAGCAGTAATGAGGAACCAGAGTGCAACCACACTTCCCACACTAATTATGCTAACTGCCAAAGTGCGATGTTTCTCAAAAAATGACGATAAAAATGAAGCTTTTTCTGTTTGCACATCTGGCTTAAGTTTTAGCTCTGCTTTGTCATATTCATAGACGTTATCTTTAGTGTTCATGTAGGTAACGCCTCCTTACCGCTTTGTTTTTGAGCCCTTAAACTTTCAAATAGCTGTTCTCTGAGCTGAATAAACTGAGGGTCAGATTTAATCGAACGAATAGGCTCGCCCTGACGATATCGTTGAGCAAAATCGAGATGTAGAGTTTCTACAATTTTGCCTGGATGCGCCGTCATCAGAACTAACTGATTGCTGAGCAATAATGCTTCTTCAATGTCATGTGTAATTAAAAAGAAGCTTTTATTCTGTTGAATCCATAAATCGAGCACTAATTGCTGCATGTTTTCACGCGTAAAAGCATCTAAGGCGGCAAAAGGTTCATCTAATAAAATAAAGGGCGCGTGACTGATCAAAGCTCTGGCAATACCAACACGTTGTTTCATACCACCGGAAAGTTCCCAAATATTAGCTTTTTCAACGTGACTTAAACCTACAATTTTTAAAATTGCACTCACTTGTTTCTCAATCTCTGCACGCTTTAAACCTTTTAACTGCAAAGCGAAGCCAACATTATCTGCAACATTCAACCAAGGAAGTAAGGCATGATCCTGAAACACCACAGCGCGGGTTACATCTGGACCAGTTACGACCTCATGATTTACAAGCACATCACCAGAACTCGGCTTTTGAAATCCTGCCAAGATATTAAGTAAAGTTGTTTTGCCGCAACCTGACTCGCCTAAAATCACGGTTAAAGAACCTTCTTCAATGGTTAGGTTAATGTCTTGTAAAACTGGCTTTTGCTGTTTAGGAAAAGTCAGATGAATATGTTTGGCTTCTAGTACACTCATGACAACTCCTTAAGGCTGCAAAAATGAAGAATTCACATTGCCTTTATAATCGGCTTTCAGTTGATCGACTTTGCCCTGACCTTTTAAGAACTTCGCCGTATCAAAAATATTTTGTGCAAATTCACCATCTAAAGTTTGTTTTTGCTGAGCGTGGTCAAGGTAAATATTTCCACTTAATAAAAGCGGGATATCTTTTGGATCAGAACCTGTGAGCTGCGCAATTTTTTGCACGTTATCGGCATCTTTAACGTAAGCGGTTGGGTCTTGATTGTATTTTTCAAGCTGCTCAAGCGTGGTTTGGACAAAAGCTTTTAAGAAATCAGGATTTTTCTCTGCAAAGTCTTTACGTACAACCCATAAGTCATAAGTTGGAGCGCCCCATTCACCCACTTGTTTCGAGTCGGTTAAAACCGTACCAGATGCTTTGGCTTTACTTAAAGCAGGTTCCCAAACATAAGCAGCATCAATATCACCACGTTCCCAAGCAGCTGAAATTTCAGGTGGACGCAAGTTGATAATTTTTACTTTGTCTTCTGGAATGTTCCAATGTTTAAGTGCAGACAAAAGGCTGTAATGGGTTGTTGAAACAAAAGGTACAGCAATGGTTTTGCCAATTAAATCTTGAGGGGTTTTAATGCCTGATTTATTACTCACCACTAATGCTTCAGACCCACCAAGTTTTGAAGTAATTAAGAATACTTCAATCGGTAAATCACGGCTTGCCGCAGCAGCAAGTGGGCTTGAACCAATATTGCCAAGTACCACATCACCTGAAGCAAGTGCATTAACTACATCTGAACCCGCATCAAATTTTTTCCATTGAATGGTCCGTTGACTATGTTTTTCATAATCTCCGTTAGCCTGTGCAACTTTGCTTGGGTCCACCCCTGTTTGATAAGCAATCACGACAGGTTTGTTGTCACGAACTGAAGCACTTGTATTATTGTCTTTTTTATTTTGCCATACGATAAATGCAACAATTGCTACAACCACAATTGCCGTGATAATCAACGGTTTGGTCTTTGTGCTCATAATTTCATGATCTTTCAATAATATAAGCCCATGGTATGCAGCCGGCTTTATAATGAAAAATAAAAAAATATGAGTTGCTTATCTAATTTTTATAAATAACTTTTCCTTATAAGTTTTTATCTTTTGGTAAAAAGCAAATTCTAAGTAAACTTACAGATTAAAATAAAAATTAAAATACTTATATATCAATAACTAAAAACGATATTCACAAATCATATGATTAGGAAAACCTGACAGATGCCCTCTAAGTATTTTATCCTCTCATATTTGATCATTTTTATTTTTGCATATTGCATCCAGAGTTTTGCATCTAATTAATTTTCATTCTTTTATATAAAGTTCAGATTTTATTATCTTTTTATCTTAAATCTTCTGCAAATATTGAGATTTGGGCAAATCTTTTTCTGGTTTATACATGACGCAAATTTAATTTTTATTTTTAAGAGGAGAAAAATTCTTTTGTTTAAACATTCTCAAATTTTGAAAAAAACATTAATTACAACGTCTTTAATTACATTCAGCCTCTCAAGTCATGCAGCGCTTACCTTTGGCAATGCTGAAGAAGGTCAGCTTAAAGTAAGTGGTACTGTTCGGGCTAAATATGTTTATGATTTTGACTCTGAACCCTCTACCAGTAAATTTTCTTTTAATGACGCCGTATTATGGCTAGATTACAACTCCCCGAAATGGATTGGCCGCTTAGATTATCGGGTTTATGAATATTACGGGCATTTAGGCGATGCCAATTGGCTCACCGATGCATGGATGGGTTATAAAATTAATGACAACAGTAAAATTATTGCTGGCTTAAACCCCGTTCCTTTTGGCTTGGGTCGCTTTTGGGGAAATACTTATTATTTAGGCATTGCCAATAGTGCCGGTTGGGAAGATGTACACAACCTTGGGGTGAAATATGATTTCAATGATGGAATCAATGAAGCACAACTCGCCTTTTATCCTACCGATGGTGGCACCTATAGAGGTAAAAGCAAAGACTCGAGTCGATTTAGTATCAACCCTGTCAATGCGGATGACTCAGTACCACAAGGCACCAATACTAAAGAAAAGGACTCCATTGTTGTTCGCGGTGCTCATACCTTTAAAAATGTCTTAGGCCAAGAAAATTTTTCTACCCAACTGGGCGCCTCTGCATGGTACTCCACCATTGAAAATAAACGTTCAGGACAAGATGGCAATCGCCAAGTCTATTCAGTTTTTAGCAATACCAATTACAATCAATGGAATTTACAGCTTTTGGCTGGTTATCAAGACATTGATAATGCCGACACTGAATATAAAGACCACCTAACTTTGGGCGGTTTCGATTATTCATTTAACTCTGCAACCAAAGGTCAGATTTACTCAGCCGAACTAAGCTATTTATTTCCTCAGCAGTTTGGCCCAATTACCTCTGTTCGCCCCTACCTAAACTATAGTTCTTATCGAAAAGAGCAAGATGGCTTTAAAGATTCAACCCGTTTTATTCCCGGCATTGCCTTTAACTATCAAAAATTGACAGTACAAGCCGAGTTGTTGATGGGTAAACACGATCCATATCTAGGAGACAGTGAAGGCCTTGCGGCTGGTGGAAGCAATGATAAATGGAATAAAAAAGCATTTGTGATTTTTGCTTATTACTTCTAATTCTAAAAATAAAGGCCAACAGATGTTGGCCTTTATTTTTATCTAGATATTTATTTTTACTCTAGTCGATTACTGGTGAATTATTGAGAGGAAGTTCTGTTTTATTTTCATCAATCACATCGACATCTTGAGCGGTAGGCTCAAACTTAATCAGTAGTCCAATCACAATTAAAGGAATAAACGCAAAGATAGAAATAATCAGATAAACATCAGTTTTATATCCCGCCATCCAGATTGGTAAAACAAACAAAGCAATTGCTTGAGCAACGCCCGTTACTGCACGGTTAAAGCCGACCCCAACGCCACGAATCGAAGCTGGATAAGCCATAGTTGGATAGACCATCATTTGTGCCCCAGGCCCAAAGCCTTCGGCAAAAAGCCATAAACCTAGCATGCCAATTGCGGTATATAGTAAAAAGCTATTACCCGGTTCACCAATGAATGCTAAGGCAATCAGGGCAATAAACTGGAGTAAAAAGCCTGTAAGCAATACATGACGAGATTTAAATCTGCTGGCAACAAATACCCCTAACAACCCACCCGTAAATGCAAATAGTAAATTAAGTCCAAGCGTGGTGGTAATGGTCGTCAAGACATCGGTATGAAAGAAACGTGTTAAAATAGAAGGTAAAAAGAAGGCAATGGTCGTGTACTGAAATGCCACCGAAATGTGAATCACAATTGCCACAATCGTTCTTGGCAAATAGGTTTTATTAAATAAAACTGCAAAACCCTCGCGCTTTTTCTTTTCAGCAGTTCTTTCTACTTTTTCAACTGTAGCGACTGCATTAATTGCATAGGATTCTTGTAGAACTTTAGCTGCCCCCTTTAAATCGCCTTGGTTTGCCAGCCAGATTGGTGATTCAGTTAAATATTTACCGCGAATAAAAATAATGAGTAACGCTGGCACTGCCCCAAAAATTAAAGATGCTCGCCATAACCAGTTGCTATACTCAGGGGGTAAAAGAAAATAAAGTGCCAGAACTAGACCAAAACAGACCGAAGAAGCGGCATACCACATTGGGCACCATGCAGCTAAACGCGCTGCCTTGTTGCTACTACCGTTAAACTTGGAAAACTCAGATAAGTATGACATTGCGACAGGCAAATCAATACCAACACTAATTCCCATAATAAATCGGGCTAAAATCAAAACCCAGACATTAGGTGCAAAGCCTGCGACAATCGCCGCAATGACAAAGAGCACCATGTCCGCCATAAAGACCCGATAACGGCCAATTTTATCTGTCAGCCAACCACCAATCAGGTTACCAACAATGGTTCCGCAGACAATTGCTGAAGCCACTACCCCAGTCATCACAGGGCTTAAAGAAAACTCTGAGATAACTTGCTCAATACCAAAGGACAGCGTTGTTAAATCATAGGCATCAATAAACACCCCAATTAGTGCCAACCAAATAACTTTATTCGATTTACCCTTCCCTGCAAATTTTGAAATTAATTGTGAAACATCATCGGGAGATTTAATTTCATAACGATGGTTATGATCGAGTTCTTGTGTGCTCACTTAATAATTCCTAAACTTTAATAACAGGAACAAAATAATGATTATTCACATAATACAAAAACAAATTAATCTGATGTTTTAATCTAAATTATAGAATTATCTTTTCATTATTAACTCAGCAGTAAAATCGATATAAAAAGACAAAATAAAAGCTGGTATTTAACCAGCTATTTATTTTAAAGGTTTTCCAAAATATTAACTCGCTTCAGCAAGTTTTAATTCCTTTAGATTACGATATTTTGCACCGCGGTGATTTTCAGGCAAATATGGCCCAGCACCAAATAATTTTTCTCTTAATGTTCCTTGTGCATATGAGGTTTGATATACCCCACGTTTTTGCAACTCTGGCACAATAAACTCAACTACATCGGCAAAGGTTTGATGCGCCAAAATATAGGCAAGGTTGAAACCATCAATATCGGTATCTTCAACCCATTGCTGTAGAGCATCTGAAACTGTTTCTGCCGAACCCACTAACACAGGTCCATTACCGCCTAAGCTGTTCCAATTTGCAATTTCTTCAATGGTCCAAACACGCTCTGGATCTGCATTTACATAACAATCTAATAAAGATTGAATCGCGTTGGTTTGAATATATTCAACTTTATCGGTCGGTTGATATTGTGAAAAATCAACACCAGACCAGCCAGACAGTAATGTTAATGCCCCATCGCAGCTTCCGTAGCTTTGATATTCTCTAAACTTAGCCTGTGCTTTTGCATCGGTTTCATCAGTGACAATCGACAAAAGCGCATAAATTTTAACTGAGTACGGGTCGCGGCCTTCTTGAGCCAATTTTTGACGAATGCCCTGTACCACTTTTTTAGTGGCAATTTTAGACGGCGCTGCTATGAATACGCACTCGGCATTTTGACTCGCAAACTTCTGGCCGCGTGATGATGCACCTGCTTGGTAGAGTACTGGTGTTCGCTGCGGTGATGGCTCACAAATATGGATACCCGGTACAGTAAAGTATTTGCCTTCGTGCTGAATTGGATGCACTTTTTTATGGTCAGCAAAAATACCGCTTTCACGATCGCGAAGTACCGAACCTTCTTCCCAAGACCCTTCCCAAAGTTTGTAAAGGACTTCTAAATATTCATCAGCAATATCATAACGATTGTCATGATTAACCTGAGTTTTTAGACCCAAGTTTTTCGAACCACTTTCTAAATAAGACGTCACGATATTCCATCCAACTCGCCCTTTGGTTAAATGGTCTAGCGTGCTAATACGCCTAGCAAAAGGATAAGGATGTTCAAAGGAAATAGAAGTTGTGACACCAAAGCCCAAGTGCTTTGTGACTGCTGCCATCGCTGGCACAATCTGTAGTGGATCATTGACAGGAACTTGTACTGCACCTGTTAAGGCATGTTCAGCACTTTGATGATAAACGTCATAAATACCAAGCACATCTGCAATAAAAATACCGTCAAAAAAACCACGCTCAAGAATTTGTGCTAAATCTGTCCAATATTCTAAATCTTTATATTCAATAGATCGGTCTTGAGGATGTCGCCATAATCCAGGAGATTGGTGGGCAATACAATTCATTTCAAAAGCATTAAAACTAATTTTCTTAGTCATAAAATATTCGCCAGCATTTTATTTAATTTTTATACTAAAGCAATTTTTATGTTTTCTTTATAATATATACCCCAAACAAAATATGATTTTATTCTAATAGATTTTTATAATTTATTTCTAAACAATCAAAATAATATTAAGCCGCTAAAATAGCAGCTTAATATCTAAAACTATAATTTATTGTTTAGCAACATTCCCTATTCGCCATTGATACGGAGGTAATGTGCCGTTTACGCTAAAATCACCGACAATTCGATTTTTAAATACTCTCGGGTTATGTGAAGATAAAGTTCGTACATTACGCCAGTATCGATCTAGGCCTAAATCTTTGTCTGTTGCAGAAGCACCTAAAGCATCAAATAAAATGGTAGAAGCATTTAAAATTAGATCGGTAATAACCGTTTGAGACTGTGCACTTTCAAGCTCGGCAAGTGCATTTTGTTCTTCTTCAAGCTGCTCATTATTTTGAAATGCAGCCAAGTAAGCACGTTGTAAGCTTTGTGCGACTTTTTCAACAATCGCCCCTGCACTGTAAGCTGCACCACGGATTTGACCTACTACTTGTAAAATTTGCGGATCCTGTTTTACAAATTGAGCATTCGCATGCGTATAGTTTCGGGTACGTTTAGCAACAGTTTGAGAAACATCATAGGTTGCAGCACGTCCTAGACCTGTAATGATTGCCAGTTGGACCAGTTGATAGTAAGCCGCTGAATATTTAAAACGATCATCATCAGGTAAAATTTCAGTTTCATCGACCAATACATCATGGAAATATGCTGTACCACTCGCGGTAAGTTGCTGACCAAAGCCATTCCAGTCATCAACAATTTCGACACCTTCATCTTCACGACGGACAACGACTGAACCAGATTCACCTTTTAAATCTGTTACACCAACGTCAACCCAGTCTGCATATAGGCTACCAGTGGTATAATATTTTTTACCTTTAACGCGAATTTTACCGTCACTGTCTCGATACAAATGAGTTTCAAACTGATCAATTGACTCTTTCCCGCCTTCAGACCACGCGCTGCCAACCGTTTCACCATTTGCAATTCGGCTAAGCCAGCGCTGTTGAAACGCTTTGTCTTTACTCACCAACACATCTTCAGTGAAACCAAAATGCACACGCAAAGCTTGCGGTAAGTTTGAGTCGGCCTCTGCAAGTTCAACGAGTAATGCAAATAGTTCAGGAATGGTTGCATCAAAGCCACCATGAGCTTTGGGAAGTCTTAACCGTGTAAAACCAATATCTTTGAGCCACTGAAGTTGTTCATAGGGCAAAATATGCTGCTGCTCACGGATTAAAGCCCCTTCTTTAATACGGGCAAAAGTCGGTCTGAAATTTTTTGCCAATTCATCATAACGCTCAGTTGGCCCTTCACCCCACACGCGAGAAATGATTGAAGCCTGACTAAGTGCTGCATGCGTTAGTGAACCGAGATGATGCTCAAAATTTAAATTTGTCATGTAAGTAAAACCAATATTGCTTTGCTTTTACCATAAAATATTTATTTCACATGAAAACGATTATTTTTTTATAACTGTATTCATTCTTTATATAAGAACCCACACACAAACATAAAAAGCCCATCTCCCAAGCCCTAAGATAGTTCTTTTTGTCTAATGCTCTGCTGGCTTTGTAGAAGTGTTTGTATATATTCTGAATAGACAGATAATTTTTCGAAAATATGCTCTGAATAAAACATGTCGTCAATTAAATGCGTCATTTGAGGCGTCGTGAAAGTGTCACAGAGTCCTACCAACTCAGCATTCATTTGAGCGAATTTCGCGCATAGTTTTACATAAGTTTCATCTTTATTTTTGAATAATAATTTCCGCATTTCTAAGCCATTTAGGTTTTTTAAGTCATCATCTTTTGTGTTTTTAATCCAATAAATTTTGATCTTTAAAAATTGCTCCAGTGCTTTTAAATGCTCGACATCTACGTCTAAACTCGTAATTAAAAAAACTGTAGAGAGATCACTTCGGCACAGTGCCTTGATTAGGCTTAAATAAATAAACTCAACCTCATTAAGCTCTGCAAGCTCCAAATCTATATAAATTTTTAGACTTTCTAAAACGTCATCTACTTTAAAGAGTACTTTCTTCTCAGCTTGGTAATATTTATTAAGAATAGAAAGCACAGGCGCAGTTGCAGGCGTTGTATAAATAGCGGCCTTATTTAAGTTAGCAAAAATAAATGGTGAAAATAGATAAGCCACACTACTTTGCTGTGGTTCAATATGAGCTTGGATTAAATATACAGTTTCAGATTTAGAAAAGTCTCTGAGTACTTTCGCTCTTAATAAAGTAGCTTCAAAATTAACATAGGTTTGCTCTAACTGAGCCAATATAGAAACAGGAATAGGCTGATTTTTAATAATTTTATGCAGGACATTGAGTTGAGAAGTAATAAACATTTTTTAACATCCAAGCTATTTTAGAAGAGCTACACTTAAATCAGGTCTTTAATAACCTACGTAACAACCAGACCTCACGCAAAACAACAAAGGAATAAAAGAGAAGAAACTATTCTGCGCTTATTACCCAAAGTCGCATTCGCTGTATTTTGGAGAGTGATTTTGGCCATTCGTAAATCTTGTTCATTTATTTTGGACTTTTGAAGAATGGATACATAGCTACAGATAATTGAAAAAAAACTATAGCACACCTCGTGACTGCTCCAGACTGTTATAGTTTTATAAAAAATTTCTGTATCTACATATACAAAATTAGTAAGTGCATGATTAAGGAAACTTCTTAAGGTAGGTAGTTTTCATGAGACGATCTATTGCATATCGCCAGATATTTCATCAATGTTTCAATGCAACATGCATTTTTACAAATGCAACATCAAGCATAAACTTTGTTAACAGATTGAGAACAATCAATCAGTATATTCTCTTGAAATATCAAGCAATTATGTTGCTTAACCCTGTTGGCATTTTACTTGCTAAGAAGATCTATCACAGAAGCAAGTTTAATCGTCAGAATACTTTGTTGCCTGAAAATAAGTATTTAACTCATTTAACCATCATCAGCTAGTTCACAGGGGGAAAGTTTATGAGCCTCGGTCTAACCGCTCTAGAATTAGCGCGAATACAATTTGCTTTTACAGTATCCTTCCATATTATTTTTCCGGCCACTTCCATCGGTCTTGCCTGCTTTTTAGCAGTGTTAGAGTGGAAATGGTTACGAACCCAAAACCCGATTTATAAAGATCTATTTAAGTACTGGATTAAGATCTTTGCCGTTGCCTTTGGTATGGGTGTGGTCTCGGGCGTAGTCATGAGTTACCAGTTCGGTACGAACTGGAGTGAATTTTCACGTGTCGCCGGAAGTATTACTGGTCCCTTACTTACCTATGAAGTCTTGAGTGCCTTCTTCTTAGAAGCAGGTTTCTTAGGCATTATGCTGTTTGGTTGGGGACGTGTTGGTCCTCGAGCCCATTTCTTCGCAACACTTATGGTTGCCATCGGAACATGTATTTCCATGTTCTGGATTCTATCTTCAAATAGTTGGATGCAGACACCTCAAGGCTTTGCCATCGAAAATGGCATTATTGTGCCAAAAGACTGGTTTGCAATTGTCTTTAACCCATCCTTCCCTTACCGCTTTGCCCACATGGGTGCAGCCGCTTTCTTAGTTTCATCATTATTGGTCGTCGGAACATCTGCATGGCATTTAGTAAAAGGCCGTCGCGATGAGTTGGTGAAAAAATCGTTCTCGATGGGTCTCTGGATGGTACTTGTCACTTCTTGTTTGCAAGTGGTGATTGGCGATAACCATGGTTTAAACACCCGTGAACATCAACCAGCCAAACTTGCGGCAATGGAAGGTCACTGGGAAACCAATCACAATGAGCCTATGCCATTATTGCTATTTGCAATTCCCGATATGAAAGAAGAACGTAACCACTTCGAAGTGGGTGTTCCATATTTAGGTAGCTTAATTTTAACGCATAGCTTAGATGGCCAAGTGACAGGTTTAAAAGATTTCGCACCTGAAGACCGTCCAAATTCAACCATCGTTTTCTGGAGCTTCCGTGTGATGGTGGGTCTTGGTGTGCTCATGGTCACTCTGTCTTTAATTGCGCTTTGGTTACGTAAGCGTGGAAAACTCTATGAAACATCATGGTTTCATAAATTTGCTGTAGTGATGGGGCCTGCGGGTTATGTGGCAATGCTGGCTGGTTGGATTACTACCGAAGTAGGCCGTCAACCGTGGGTTGTATACGGGATTATGCGCACTAAAGACGGGCTTTCACATACCGTTTCGGCAGATCAGGTTGGACTGAGCCTGTTTATTTTTGTGGTGGTCTATACCATCGTTTTTGGTAGCGGTATTTACTACACCTTAAAACTCATTAATAAAGGCCCTGTATTTATCGATACACCAAATATTGAAACTGGTGGCGTTGGACACTTTAAAACACCAATGCGTCCACTCAGTGCTGTCGATGAAAACATTGACGATAATCAAAAATCTGGGGAGAAACATCATGATTGATCTTTCTTTAATATGGGTCGGTATTATTGGTTTAGGTGTCATGATTTATGTGGTCATGGATGGCTTCGACTTAGGAATCGGGATTATGTTCCCCTTCATTAAGAACAGCCAAGAACGTGACGTGATGATGAATACCGTGGCCCCTGTCTGGGATGGTAATGAAACGTGGATGGTACTCGGTGGCGCTGGTCTATATGCTGCCTTCCCACTGGTCTATTCAACAGTTTTATCAGCACTATATTTACCGATCATTTTCATGGTGATTGCCCTGATTTTCCGTGGCGTTGCTTTTGAATTCCGTTTTAAAGCTCATCGCACCAAACACCTTTGGGACTTGGCTTTTATTTGGGGTTCAGTTTTAACCAGCTTCCTACAAGGGATTATTCTGGGTGCCTATATCCAAGGGATTAAAACCGAAAATGGTATTTATGCTGGTGGTCCATTTGACTGGTTATCTCCATTTACGATCTTTACAGGTATTGGTGTAGTTGCGATGTATGCCACTTTAGGATGTGGATGGCTGATCTTAAAAACCGAAAAAGGTTTGCAGCAACGTATGTATGAGCTTATGCCAAAGCTGATTATTGCACTGCTCATTATTTTTGGTGGCGTAAGTTTATATACGCCTCTGACTCATCCTGAAATTGCAGATCGCTGGTTCTCTTTACCAAATCTGTTCTATTTTAGTCCTGTACCTATTTTGGTCTTATTGTTTGTTGGCCTGATTTTATCGGCTTGTAAAAAGCAGGATCATGACCTTAAACCATTTGCATATACATTGGCTCTCGTTTTCCTTGCATTTACTGGTTTTGTGATTAGTTTATGGCCCTATATTATTCCGCCATCAGTCACCATTTGGCAGGCAGCAGCGCCTCATTCAAGCCAGATGTTTGCTTTGGTCGGTGCACTTATTTTGATTCCAATCATTATTGCTTACACCATTGTGTCTTACTGGGTATTTAGAGACAAAGTCCGTGTAGGTGATGAAGGCTATCATTAAGTATGGAGGGTTTTATGAAAAAGTCATCCGTTAAACTCAATCAAACCCAATGGTTTATTCTGCTATGGATCGGTGGTTTTTTAGCCTTAGCTGTGATTGCGGGATTGTTTAAAGTTATCTTGATTTATGCAGCCCCTTACTTAAAGTAAATCTATTGTTCTAAACAAATGCCGTTTGTAGATTCTGCAAACGGCATTTATTATTGATTAAGTGCTTCTTTCATTTTGTTATTTCGTGCAGCTCATACATGTATAAATCAGAACAACTCGCTCATAGCATTCGCCAACTCATTGAAAGTGGCACTTTAAGTGCGCATGAAAAATTACCGTCATTGAGAGATCAGGTACAACGGTCTGGCTTTAGTTTAATGACCGTAATGAATGCTTATCAGGAGCTTGAATCACAAGGACTGATCTATTCAAAAGAAAAATCTGGGTACTTTGTTGCCGAGCAAATTGCACTAAAGCCACTCGAACAATATTCAGTTGTTTCACTGAACTCTAAAATTGAAATTAATTCCTTAGTTTTTAAATATCTTAAGTCAATTCAACATGAGTCCGTCATACCTTTTGGTTCAGCTTTTCCGGACAGTCAGCTTTTAACAGCACCCAAACTTATTCAAATTATGGGGCAACTTGCGCGCCAAAGACAAAGTTATGACCAGACCACAAGCCTACCTCCCGGTAATTTAGCCTTAAGAAAACTGATTGCTCAGCGCTACTGTATGCAAGGCATACAGACCGATCCAGATGACATTGTCATTACATCTGGAGGTTTAGATGCACTGAACCTTTCGCTACAAGCTGTCGCTCAACCCGGCGATTATATTTTATTACAGCAAACTGTGTTTTATGGGGCTTGGCAAGCCGCCGAGCGTTTAGGACTTAAAGTGATCACCATTCCTGAACATCCACAACATGGTTTTGACCTAGAGGCATTTGAACAAGTCATTCAAACC
The DNA here is from genome assembly GCF_001541635.1 of Acinetobacter sp. LMB-5. Lineage (NCBI taxonomy): Bacteria > Pseudomonadati > Pseudomonadota > Gammaproteobacteria > Moraxellales > Moraxellaceae > Acinetobacter > Acinetobacter sp. LMB-5. Next base: position 27,810 of record NZ_LRDR01000014.1, read on the forward strand.
TATCCAATCAAAGTGTGCTGGCTCATGCTCAACGCCCATAACCCGATTGGTTTTACAGTCAGTGATGACATTAAATATAAAATTGCCAAGTTGCTTCACGAACATCAAATCTATTTAATTGAAGATGATGTCTATGAAGAGCTTTATTACGGTGGGCAAAAACCACTTTCAATGAAGTATTTTGACCAACAAAATCTGGTACTGCACTGCTCGTCTTTTTCTAAAACATTAGGTGCAGGTTTTCGGGTCGGTTGGGTCTATGCGGGTAAATTTTCAGACCATATTCAACACTTGCAACTCATGAGCACCATTTCAGTAAATGCTCTCATTCAAAATGCATTGGTTGAGTTTTTGTCTCATCATCATTATGAAAAGCACTTGCGTACACTTAGACTTTCACTTGAGCGTTATAAAAAGCAGTTTTATCACTATTTAAAGCAGCATTTACCTAGCTCTTGCGAAGTGTATTACTACCCAAGTGGCTATTTTCTATGGGTCAAGCTTCCTAGTACGCTAGATAGTATGCAAGTTTATGAAGAATTGATTCAGCAAGATATTGGCGTTGCACCAAGCCCTCTGTTTAGTGTTTTACCCGCACAACAACATTATTTGAGAATTAACTGTTCTTTTGAATGGAACACTAAAATTCAAAGCGCATTAGATCAGGTTATCAAAACCATTCAACAAAGAGTTGAAGCAAGTCTCTAAAGAAATGCTTCGACCTAAGCACAATTTTATAGACTTTATTTTGTGGTAACTTTATAGCTCAAATCTATTGGTTTTAGGGAAGCAGGTTCAAAGGATTAATATGGAAATTGATGAAGAACTCACCCTTAAAAAAATACAGATTTTTTTAGCTTTCATGCGCTGCGGAAATTTGTCTAAAACAGCCACAGAAATGCAGTTGAGCAATGTCAGTGTTCATAAAGCCTTACATTCTTTAGAAAGTGCTTTACGTTGCCCTCTTTTTAAAAATGAAGGCCGTAACCTCATTCCTTTAAAAAGTGCTTATGTCTTTGAAGAACGGGCACAGAAAATCGTACAAGACATTTTTATTACCGTAAATAAAACTAGAGAAGCCGCGGGCTTTGCAGCTAAGGTTTTACATTTAGGATCTCTTTATTCTTTGACGGTAAATACGATTCCAAATGTGATTAGCGGTCTTAAGCTCAGACGTAGTGAGCTTGATATTCAACTGTTGCTGAGTTCAAATCAGGACTTGGTGAAAAAGCTTAAAGCAACTGAGCTTGATGCCATTATCGTGGCTTTAAATGAAACCACTCAAGATAATGACTTTGAAATTTTGCCGATGTTTTCAGACGATATCTTTCTGGCAGTCAATAAAGATTCAAAATATGCCGATTTTAAAGATATTGATTTAAGCCTTTTAAAAGAAGAAACTTTTTTAACTTTAACTAAGGGTTTTGCAACTCATAACGACAGCGACATTATTTTTAAAAAAGCAGGTTTTTCACCAAAAGTTGCTTTACAGGTCAATGATATTTTTACCTTAATTAGTATGGTCAGCTCAGGTGTCGGTTTTGCTCTACTACCTGGCCGTATTTCTGCAGTTTATGAAAGTTCAGTAAAACTTATTCCACTCAAACAGCAATATCACATGCAACAAGAAATTGGCTTGGTCTTTCTAAAGAGTAAAGAGCGCGATCCAAACTTACTTGCTCTGATTGCTGAATGTCGAATGTTTGCTTCTAATTTCAAAAATAAAAAAGACCGCTGTTAGTAGCAACGGCCTTTTTTGACTGAGTATTAAATACTGATTAACCGACTAAAGCTTTAACAGCAAAGAACAAAACAGTCGGCCCCATTAAGCAGCCAAGACCTGTATGGAACGTTGCTGTAAGCGCACCGTAAGGCACTAAACGACGGTCTGTCGCTGCTAAACCAGCCGATACACCACTTACAGTTCCAGCTAAGCCACCAAAAATCATGGCAGAACGTGGATTGTCTAATCCCATAAATTTTGCGGTAAGTGGTGTTGAAACCATTACACAAATTGCTTTCACCAGTCCCGTTGCAATTGACAAGGCCATGACATCAGAACTTGCACCAATTGCAGCTCCCGTCACTGGTCCCACAATGTAGGTCACTGCACCTGCGCCAATTGTGGTAATACTTACTGCATCACGATAGCCAAAAATCCATGCAAACATACAACCAACAATAAATGGCAAAATGGTTCCGAGAAATAAAGAGAAGGCACCAATAAATCCGGCTTTTTTCGCCTCAGTCGCTTGTACCTCAAATGCAGTTGCGACAATGGTAAAGTCACGAAGCATTGCACCGCCCATGAGTCCGACACCGGTAAAGAGTGCAAGATCGGTAATCCCTTTTTCACCGCCTGTCATTTTTCCGCCAAACCATGCCAAGATTAAACCAATCACGATCGCAATTGCTGAAGCATGCACTCGTCCCTTGGTTAAATATTTAGATAGCTTAGTCGACAACCACATAATTAAAGCAATTAAAGCGAAAGCTGTAATTAAACCTAAATGGGTTAAGTCCTTTAATAATAATTCAACCATGAACTTTGCCTCCAATGCGGTTTAATGTGGTGTCTTCTTCCTTCGGTAAAGGGCTTGCCTTGTTATAACGGCTTAAGCCCGCAATGGTGAGTGTACAAACGATAACCGAAACTACCGCAGCGAAGAGTGCCATATGTCCACTAGATAATGCTGTAACCACATTTTGTTGTGCTGCCATGGCAACAACAACAGGAATATACATGGTGCCCCAGAATGAAACGCCTTTTTCGGTTTCAACTGTCATAACACCACGTTTTTCCATCCATAACCGTATACAAATGAGTAAAATCATGGCGATACCCACGCCACCAACATTGGACTTTACATCCAATAAAACGCCCAACAAATCGCCAACAATAACACCCACCAAGGTGCAAAGTGCGAGTAAACCAACTCCATATATAATCATGACAATCCCTCATATCCTTGGATCATTTATGCTTTTGTAAAATCTGACTCAAAAAGAAAAACTATTTGCCTGTTCTTTTTGCATTGCCATCTGAATAGTGTCTATGCGTGTCCCTTGAAATGACAACACGGTTCCTTCTTTAAATGTTCGGCGTGCAAGTGTAGTAAGCACCGTTCCCGGCAAAGCTTCGATCTGTAACCTCACACCTCGCTCCCATGCAGCTTGGATGGTACTTTCCCAATCTACAGGTCGACTCATATTAAAAGCCAAGTCATCACCAATCTGTTCTGGCTTACTAAGCGTACGAGCCGTTGTACCACTTAAATAACGTATTTTAGGCTGCTTTAAAGTCACTCCCTCCATAGACGCTGCAAGTTGCGTTGCTTGCTGACTTAATAATTCACAGTGTGATGGCACCGATACATCTAATTTTTTTGCCACCACGCCTTGTTGCTTTGCCAAAACAGCAACTTGGTTCATGGCCTCAAAACTTCCTGAAATAACGATCTGGTTATGTGCATTAATATTTGCGACAAACACCTCTGGCGCTATTTCATAAATCTGTTTGACCCATGTTTCAACAGCTGCACAGTCTGTACCAATCAAGGCAGTCATACCATAGCCTGTTGGATAGGCGTTTTGCATGAGTTCACCTCGATAGGCAACCAAACGAACAGCATCCTCAAAGGCTAAAACTCCCGCTACAACCGCAGCAGACCATGCACCAATCGATAGACCAGCTACATAATCAGGTGTTAAGTTTTCCTCAGTTAATAGTGCAGAACTCACCACACCTGAAATAAGTAAACAAAGCTGTACTGCACGTGTCGATTGCAATGCAGCCGGACTATCTAGCATCAAGACATCTTCTTTGAGTGCATCCGATGCACGCTCAAGATATTCTTTAACTAGAGCGATTTGAGGTAAGTCGTGCAACATATTGCTTCGTTGCACACCTTGTCCCGGATATACCCAAATTGAAGCCATGATATCTTTTCCCTAATTCCATGGGTTTTCTACTAAAACAGCACCATCAGGACGTTTCAATAGAACTTTTCCGCTATTCCCAGCCCATTCTTTTAAGGCCAACCCACCTTGCGGAAGTTGCAGTTGTATATCCACATTAAGCGCTGCTTGCTGAAAATTTACGAGTAGCTCAACCGCCTGCTTTTTGGCAAAAGGCTGTTCAGCTCGAATCAACAGATCTATGTCACTTTGCTCGGTTACTGTTTTAATGCCCGTTGCCAGTTCAAACCCGAAACTTCCTGTATATCCCCAACATCCTGAAAATTTTTTCATGATGCTAGAAATGCTCTGTAAACGTTCTGCTAAGTGCTCAAAGTGTTGCGTATCTACGTGAGTCAGCGCTTCTGGCTTAAGCTGTTTGCTGATTGCTGATCGTGGTATTTGAGCTGCATATCGTTGATAGCGAAATTGTCCTCTTACACCCACAGCCACCTGATTTTCAGGAGTAATTGCCCGTCGAACCACAACAGGATCACCTCGTTGCAATACCTCTCTCACCCAATGCGGAGCATCAGCGGCCAAGCAATCGACCGTCATGCCCCACAGTAAATCATGGGCTTCGAGATTAAGTTTCATGACCATTGCTCGCGCAATAATTCACGGACTTTTTTAGACATTTGACGGTTTTGGCCGTGAAGTCTTTGTTCCAACCCTCTCGATTGATCAGCATTAATTTCTTTAAACGCTTTAGCAATTGCCTGTTTTGCTAACAAAAGATCATCGTTTGTCGGTTGTTCAGGGGTTTCAACAGATAACAGTTCAGATAACAAACCCAGCGTTGCATAACTTTCAATGTCATAGGCCATTGGCGGAATGCTTGATGCCAATTGCTCTAACTCATCAACCGATCGTAAGGTAACGCGTGCAGCAGATTCCTTACCCATTGCATGCACCATAACACCTGAATCTTTTAAGGCAATAATACGATTGGCTTGGTATCCATGCGCTAAGAAAGCACCTGACATCGACTTACCAACCAATAAACTCACAATAGGATGACCTGCTAATCTGGCTCTAGCATAGCTATCTACTGCACCCGCTAAAGCTTGATGAATACCCAATAATTCTTCACGGCGCCCATAGGCCTGACTTGGCACATCAACCAAGCATAAAATGCCGCGTTTATTTTCAGTCTGTGCATCGGCTTGAATCACGTCATCAACTGCTTTTGCTACATTCCAGCCTTCTAGCAGTCCAACTTCACCTTGTTTTGCCCGTGGGAACAGATTATTGGTATCTTGCACAACTGCAATCACACGCACCTCTTGCTGATCGATCTGACCATCAGCCACCCAAACAGAAGCTGGAAAACCTTCAACTGTCTTAAAACCCTGTGTAAATGCTTTAAACCAATGTGCACCACGTGTAGATGCTTTTAATGTATCAACGGCGATATTCATGCTTGCTCTCCTTGATACAAAGCTTGAACCTGTGCTGGGGTAATCTGCTCAGCAGTATCGACTTGTTGTAGCTTCGCTAAATAAAATGAGTAGTTTGAACTACGATGCTGATGAGGTACGCCTTCAGTTAAATAATCGGTGACTTGCTGACGAATTTTCTGACGATCATCGTCAACATAAGCATCTGCCAAACCACTAGCGAAGCGCTGATTACCACCAGTAATACTCCATATAAATGGACGATCTTTGGCGTTATATTCTTGGACACCAGCTTCTTGTTCAATTACTTGCGGGCCATTTAAGCCTAAACGTCCTTCTTGTGTCATTACAATATAGCTACATAGGCCAGCCGCAATTGACATACCCCCAAAGCATCCTACACTGCCTGCAACCACAGCAATCACAGGTTGGTACTGACGTAAGTTCACAATGGCAGCCTGAATTTCAGCAATTGCAGCCAAACCTAAATTTGCTTCTTGTAAGCGAACGCCGCCCGTTTCCAACAGTAAAATTGCCGCTGTTGGAATACCTTTCAGATTGTCTTCAACTGCAAGTTCTAAGGCACCCGCAATTTTAGCTCCGCCTACCTCACCTAAACTTCCGCCTTGAAATAAGCCTTCAATAGAAATTAGAACCACTGGGCGTTCTTGAATAGATCCTTTGGCAATCACTACACCATCATCTGCTTGCGGCACAATATTCTGTTTAACGAGCCAAGGTGACATAACACGTGAAAATGGGTCGAGTAACTCTCGAAAAGTCCCTTCATCTAACAATGCTTTGGCACGTTCTCTTGCGCTGAGTTCAATAAAATCTTGTTTATTTAACAAGCTCTCGATATCAGTCATGAGCAATCTCCTCTAATGCTTGTTCCAGACGTAAGCGAATAACACCGGGAGTTGCACCAAAGTCATGAATATCAATATTGACCGCTGGTGGTATTTGCGCAGTAAAAATTCGTTCAAAAAGATTGTGCCAACGTGCTGCACTGCCATCTACCGAAGTCACTACCTGAATAGAGGTCTTTCCCTTTTCACCGGGTTCCATCAAAATTTCTAAATCGCCAGAGCCTACACATCCTACCAATGCTTTTTTTACAGGTGGCTTTGTCGCCACAAATTCAAAATGAAGTGTTTCCATCATCAAAATCCCTCTTTATTTTTTAAAGATGACTGCTGAGCACGATCGATAAACAATGTTGCTGCCAATAAGTCTGCGGCACCACCAGCTGAAGCTTTCATCCGAAGCAGATCAATCTCTAAAAGATGCAAAGCACGTCGGCCTTCTAAGCTTGAGCTACCACCCAAATCCAATACTTGCTGTGCGCCTTGTTGCATACGCTTTAAACCAGATGTGCCAGAGCGATAAAGCACACAGGTATCGTTCAGATCGGTCATAATGGCAAGTAAGGCATCTAAGCGAGCGAACTCTTCTTTCATGGGTTTACTACGGCTTTGATAAAGTTGCTTTAAGCCCAAATTCACAATAGTTGGAAAGCCTTGTTGAGCTTGTTCTTTTGCACCTAAGACGCCTAATTTCTTTTGGACTTGCTGACCATGACTTAAAGCCTGCTCTGGAATAAAACGATCTTCAAGCTGAGCAATCTGGCCTGCTAAATGGCATAGCTCAACAGCCGATAAGTACTGTTGATTGGTGCGCGCCAATGCTGCTGCCGTAACCATTAAACCCAAGGCCCAAATTGCACCGCGGTGTGTGTTAACACCATCTGTTGCCAACATCATGGTCTTTTCACCTTGGCGACCAATTTCGCCAATGTCTTCACGCAAGGCCAAACAGACTTTTCCATGATGCTTTGCAGCTTGAGCCATCGCTTCAAACATGGGCCCTAAACTTTTCGCAGAGCGCTCCATTAATTCCAAAGTCAGGTCATTGTGTGCACCACTGCCGCGACGATCAACCAAAGCTGGTTTCGGTGTCAGATTAACTTCATCAATTAACGCTTCGACTGCTAAACTTGCCAAAATCTGACTATCGCTAAGTGCTTGATATTGAACTTGTGCCATCATTACCAACTCCTAAATTTTGCAGGTGGTTGATATAAACCATCTGACCATGTCACCAAGTCGGCAATATTTTTTGCAGCTAAAAGCTCACGTGTTGCATCGGTGCGGCGAATACCTAAATCTTCAGGGAATACCACCAAGCCTTCGCTTCTTAAACGTGCTGTTGTTTTAGGGTCTTGAGTTAAACCAATACTGGTCACACCTGCCACCGCAGCGATCATGGCTTGACGCTCTTCTTGGCTGCTTGCTTTATATAGATAAGCAATACCTTCTTCGGTCAGTAAGTGAGTGACATCATCGCCATAAATCATGATCGGTGCTAAAGGTAGGCCTGCTGTTTTAGCAACATCAATTGCATCGAGACGATCCACAAAAGTTGGCTTGCCACCCTCTTGGAAAGTTTCAACCATTTGTACAACTAGTTTTTTACCACGTGCCAAATAGGTTTCAGTTTCATTGGCACCTTGCAAACGCATATCTAACCATGCTGGCGTATCGTGACGACGACCACGCGGATCATGTCCCATGTTCGGTGCACCACCGAAACCAGCCAAACGACCTTTGGTAACAGTCGAAGAATGCCCCATGCCATCAACTTGCAAAGTTGCGCCAATAAATAGATCAACGGCGTACTGACCGGCGAGCTGACACATCATGCGGTTAGAACGTAAAGCGCCATCACGACCTGTAAAGAAAACATCAGGACGAGCTGCAACATATTTTTCCATACCGAGTTCGGTACCAAAGCAATGCACGCTTTCAACCCAACCTGTTTCAATCGCTGGAATTAAGGTTGGATGCGGATTTAGTGTCCAATTTCGGCAAATTTTTCCTTTTAAACCCAAAGACTCACCATAGGTCGGTAAAATGAGTTCAATTGCCGCAGTGTTAAAACCAATACCATGGTTTAACGATTGCACATTATGCTTTTCATAAATTCCGCGAATTGCCATCATCGCCATGAGCACATGCACAGGCTTAATGTGTTTTGGGTCACGAGTAAATAACGGTTCGATATAAAATGGCTGATCTGCAACCACCACATAATCCACCCAAGAAGCAGGAATATCGACACGTGGTAACTCTGAGACATCATCGACCAGTTCATTGACCTGAACAATCACAATACCGTCACTAAAAGCCGCAGGTTCAATAAGTGCTGGTGAATCTTCAGTACTTGGACCTGTATAGATATTGCCTTGACGGTCTGCCATAAAACCCGCCGAGAGCACCACATTTGGAATGAGGTCGACCACCAAACGTGAATACAATTCGATATAAGTGTGTATGGCACCGATTTCTAACAAACCATCTTCAATTAACTGGCTAATACGTAAACTTTGTGGGCCAGCAAAAGAAAAATCGAGTTTACGCGCAATGCCTTTTTCAAACAGATCAAGATGTTCTGAACGCCCTACGCTTGGCATGATCATATGTAGATCATGCAAAATATCTGGATTGGTTTGAGCCAAAGAGCGCGATAAAAAATCAGCCTGTTTTTGGTTATTTCCTTCGAGTACAACTCTGTCACCCGGAGTAATCAAGGTTTCCAAAACTTTAATAATGTCTTGAGTTTGAATCACCACACCATCGGTATATTGGTTTGCCATCTCTAGTTTTAGTTGTTTGGCATGACGCCGTTTTGTCCATAACCGTTCTTTATTCTGAACTGATCCTTCCATGTGCTTACCTATAGATCGCAGTTTTGTTCTGAATCTATAAAAACGCTTTATGGAGTTTCGATCAATCAACCTAGATGAGCTGTTATTAACTTCAGGTTAATGATTTATTTTAAGGTGGCTGAAAAAGAATTTGAGAGAATAGACACATTAAATGTCTTAGATAAATAGACTTATTTAGAAAACTGGTACTGCAACTGTTTTGTATCAAATTATCAGATGATAGAATATTAAGCCTGATTATTCAGCTACAATTACTTGATAAGAAATAGTTTATGCCAAAAAAATATTGTTATGCCTGCCACCAAAAAACACTTCAACATTTTCAAGCTGAGCTGTTAATACTTTCTTGCTCTATAAAAACTCAGCACCCAAATTCATCAATTAACACATATAATTAAAGGCTCTCATGCTTCAAAATATGATGCATCGCCAAGTTCTTATTTTGGCGAGTTCTCAGTCACTTTACCAAACCGTATCGATCATGGTCATGACGATTGGTGGTTTGGCTGGGGCAAATATTTCTAATACACCGATACTTGCAACTTTACCCATCGCATCTATGTTTTTGGGTACAGCCTTAATGATGTTCCCAGCCTCAATGTTAATGGCACATGTGGGAAGGCGTAACGGTTTTCTATTCGGCGCTTTTTTAGGCGTAATTGGTGGCATTATTGCATCAATCGGTATCTTTTATAGTTCACTTACTCTCTTAGCTTTAGGCACGCTATGTGTCGGGGCCTATCAATCCTTTGCCCAGTTTTATCGTTTTGCTGCCAGTGAAGTAGCAGATGATGCGTTCCGTTCACGTGCCATTTCTTGGGTTATGGCAGGTGGAATTGTTGCCGCACTGATTGGTCCGACTTTGGCGCGCTTTGGTGGCCCATTATTTCAACATTTAGAATATATCGGTTCATTTTTAATTATTAGTATCATTTCACTTGTGGCAATGGGCATTTTATCTAGCCTACATATTTCCAATACAGTTGAGCAAAAATCTAACTTTACTGCTGGTCGCCCATGGCAACAGATTGTCTTTCAGTCTACCTATCTAGTTGCTCTGTTTGGTGCAGTCACAGGCTACGGCATCATGATTTTAGGTATGACCGCAACACCCATTGCCATGCGATATTCACACCATGAACTTGCATCAATTACCACCGTCATTCAGCTTCATGTGCTTGGTATGTTCCTACCATCATTCTTTACTGGACATTTAATCGCTCGATTTGGTGTGCTTAAAATCATGTTTGCCGGTCTTATATTATTTGCTAGTTATATTGGTTTTTCCCTCTCGGGTATTCAGTTCGCATCTTTTGCAATTTCACTCATTTTATTAGGTGTGGGATGGAACTTTTTATTTATTGGTAGCACGTCTTTGCTTACCGGAACGTATACAGCGGCTGAAAAAGCCAAGGCGCAAGCAATTAACGACATGACGGTTTTTGTTGTCGGCTTAATTTGTTCTTTTAGCGCAGGTGCTTTACTCGATTTATTTGGCTGGGAAGCAATGAATATTGCTTTAATCCCGTGGCTAGTAATTGCAGCATGCTCATTACTATGGTTAAGCAAAAGACGACCAGAAGCTTTAATTTAACTTTGTGTATCTGCTCTTATTTCCAGAAAATGATATTTTAAAAATTTGGCGCACTTTGATTAAACATTGTCGCCATTCGATTTGGATAAATATTGTTCAAATTCCTATGATGTCTCTATCGAAAAGCAAGTTCCTTAAAACTTTAGTTGAGAGACAGAATATGAATACAGTTAAAGAAAAAATCGTTCTCATCACAGGCGCATCATCTGGTATGGGAAAAGCATTTACCAAAGCATTACTCAAAGAAGGTGCAACGGTTTATGCCGTTGCCCGTCGCGTTGATGCTATGCAAGAACTAAAAACACTTGGTGCTCATACATTAAAAATGGATATTACCAATCAGGATGATATCGACCAAGTTGTGAAAACCATTGAAAAAGAAACCCATGGTGTTGATATTTTAGTTAACTGCGCAGGCTTTGGTATGTATGGTGCTATGGAGGATACCACCCTTGCCGATGCACGCTATCAATTTGAAGTGAATCTGTTTGGTATGGCCTATTTAACCCAAAAGGTTCTGCCTAGTATGCGTAAAAAAATGCAGGGGCGTATTATCAATATTTCATCAATGGGTGGGAAAATTTATACCCCACTTGGTAGTTGGTATCATGCGAGTAAACATGCAGTTGAAGGCTGGTCTGACTGTCTACGTTTAGAGTTAAAATCATTTAATATTGATGTTGTTGTCATTGAACCGGGTGCTATCGCAACTGAATTTGCAGATGTAATGGTCCAACCTATGCTGGAACGTTCAGGACAAAGTGCGTATAGCCATATGGCAGCCGCGGTTGCTAACTCAACAAAAACTACAGTAGAAAAAGGTGAACTTTCAGACGTGCAAGTTGTCGTCGATATGCTAATGAAAGCTGTTCATGCATCCTCACCTAAAACACGTTATGTGGGTGGCAAATATGCCAAACTGATGATATTTGTACGTAAATGGTTTGGCGACCGTATGTTTGATCGTATGGTGATGTCAGTTATTAAATAAATGAAGTGACCCATATAAGTTTAATGTTGAGATGCTCAAATGAAATATGCTTCAAATTTTGCCCTAAATACCAACTGGAAGTTATTACTGAACGACCTAGGCATAAATCTTGAAGATGCATTACGTTTGGCATCTCTACCGCTTGATTTGTTTAATCGTAAAGATGCAAGCCTTACGCCCGTTCAATATTTCAATTTTTGGCACGCAATTGAACAACTTGCTGGAATAAATGACTTACCTTTAAAAATTGGTCAAATGATTACAGTTGAGCTTTTTGATCCAGCGATTTTTGCCTGTATTTGTAGTCCTAACTTCAATATTGCGATACAGCGTCTATCTGAATTTAAAAGACTCGTTGGGCCAATGCAGTTACAAGTAGCAATTGATAACGACACAACAACGCTAGAACTCAAATTTTATAATGTATCTACGCCAACGCCACAAAGTCTTGCCATGTCAGAACTGGTCTTTTTTGCTCAATTAGCAAGAATATGTACCAGGCATCAGGTTATACCTTTGAAAGTTACACTGCCCGATTTACCTAATAATCTGGCAGAATACAAAACATTTTTTGGCGTACTTCCACAAAAAAGTGAACACATTTCGATTGTCTTTTCACGCCAAGATGCTGAACGTCCTTTTTTAACAGCCAACCCAACCATGTGGTCTTTTTTCGAGCCAAACTTGCAACGTAGTCTTATACAACTTGATGAAGATGCAACAGTTAGTGAAAAAGTTAAAGCAATACTTTTAGAAAACCTACCTGCTGGACTATGTACGATAGAAGATGTTGCTCAACGACTCGCGATGAGCAAACGTACACTACAACGGCTACTTTTAGAAGAGCGAACTAATTTTAAAACGCTTTTGGATGCGACACGTCAATCTCTTGCCCAACATTATTTAGAAAAATCATCAATGAGCACGGGTGAAATTTCATTTCTATTGGGCTTTCAAGAGCACAACTCATTCAGCCGAGCATTTAAAAACTGGACGGGTAATACTCCGCAAGAATATAGACTTATGCATTAATTCCTAACGCGGCTTGTTCAACATCCATTCCAAGTTTTGGCGAACCGCAGGCCACTCATGTTTTAAAATGCTGTAAACGTGGGTGTCTCGCAAAATATCATCTTTCACAATTTGATGGCTCCTCAGCACACCATCAAGCTTTGCACCTAAGCGTACAATCGCAGCTTGGCTTTGAACATTTAAAGAAGATGTACGTAACTCAACCGCAATGCAGTTTAAAGTCTCAAATGAGTGGGCCAGCAATAGCTTTTTACATTCAGTATTTACAGGCGAACGCTGTGCAGACTTGCGGTACCACGTCGACCCAATTTCTACACGGCGATGGGCTTCTTCAATATGCATTAGTGTTGTCATACCTAACGCCCGACCTGTTTTTCGGTCTTCAATATAAAAAGGCAACATAGAACCAGAATTTTGCAAACCGAGACGTCTTTCAATTTCAGCAGCCATTTGTTCAGGTCTTGGCACACGGGTATACCAAAGATTATAGAGTTCCCCATCGTAAACAGCCTCCGCCAGTGATTCAGCTTGAGTTAAGTCTAAGGGCTTTAAAATAACGTGCTCACCTACCAACTCAACAGGTGTAGTAAAAGACATCTTTGTCTCCTCAATTGATATTAAAGTTGTATATTTTCGAAATTATTTATTTAACTCAGCGACACTATACATAGCGTCCGCTATAGTTTGATGACCAGCTTTCGATAGGCCATCTGCCGCACCTAAAATGTCTCGACGTTCTTTGTTTTGTCCAAGTTTTGATTTGCCTCGCAGCTTGGTAATTTCAATCTCAATACCTACAATGGCTTTTAACATCGGTTCAAGATAGTCCTTTGGTGCATCGGACATTTTCCATGGTTCAGGTTGAGATGCTTCGTGGGTACGGGTTAAACGAGCCACAACACCACGGACGTAACGTTCATCATCTCGAATGATTACTTTGCCATAAGCATGCACAACCCTATAGTTCCATGTCGGTACTTGTCTGTGTTGTTCATGTTTGGATGGGTACCAGTTTGGTGAAATATAAGCATCACCTGCTTGAAATACGACCAGTACCTCATCTCCATTTTTAATGTCCTGCCAGACAGGATTAACTCTAGACACATGCGCACGTAGTAAACCAAATTCCCCTTCACCTGCCTGTAATTCGAATGGAAGATGGTTTGCATCTAAGCCATTACTTCCATGAGTAAAAAGCACACCAAATGGATATTCGGTAATAAGAGAATGCAATACGTCCAAACGGTTTTCTGCATAATCATCGGGGATATACATGGCTAAAACCTCACTGTAGATATCAGGGTTATTTATATTTTGTGTTGTAAATTTTCTGGTTTCTGTGGTTTATTAAAAAGAACCACTTTGTATTTTTTTAAGTAGACCAGAATTATGGCAAGAATGGCAAAAGTTGTTGAACTTCCGTCGATTGCAAAGATTAATAAAAGCCAAGGAAAGATAAGTGCTCAACTAACCCAAGCTTTGCGTGAAGCTGTACAAAGTGGTGATTTACAGCCTGGCGATCCGTTGCCTTCTTCACGTGAACTGGCTCAAACACTCGGGGTCGCTCGCGGAACGATTATCGAAGCTTACGATCAGCTTTTAGCCGAAGGTGTGTTTGACTCTCAAGCACGAACGGGCACCTATGTGTCTCATGCTTTAGCTAAAAAAACTGTGCTGCAACATTCTCAAAAAGAGACCACACCTAACTCAATCCCTTTAACGAAGTCGGCACTCTCCTATGCTCAAGTGCTTAAAGAGTTTAAACCGCTTCCTCATGCCCCTTTTGCAGTATCTGTTCCCATTGCCCGCACCCAACCGAGTGATATTTGGCGCAAGTTTGGTAATAAATTTAGATCACGAGGTGCAGGTGCTCCTTCGGGTTATGGTGAACCTCAAGGCGTGCTATCACTAAGAGTTGCTATAGCAGACTATGTACGCCGATCACGCTCTGTCCACTGTGAACCTGAACAAATTGTGATTACTCCCGGTATTCAGCAATCACTTTATATTTGTAGCCAGATTTTATTTGAAGCAAAAGATGAAGTTTGGATTGAAGATCCAGCTTATCGGGGTACAACAGCCATTTTTGAGCATGCTGTACAAAACATTCGGATGGTGCGTGTTCCTGTCGATGAAGAAGGTATTCAAGTTGAAACCGGAATTAAGCTTTCTAAACATGCACGTGCTGCTTTTGTAACCCCATCTCACCAATATCCACTTGGCATGCCGATGAGTCTAGCAAGACGTACTGCTTTATTGGCTTGGGCAAAACAGCAAAATGCATGGATCATTGAAGATGACTATGACAGTGAACTTCGTTATAACGGACAGCCCTTCCCATCATTACAAGGCATGGCACCCGACCAAGTGATTTATCTCGGTACTTTCAGCAAAGTACTATTTCCTTCCCTTAGACTTGGCTATGCAGTATTACCTAAAGAATTGGTAGCACCTTTTTGTGGGCTTAGAGTCTTAATTGATCGACATCCACCTGCAGCTGACCAGCACGTTTTGGCTGCTTTTATTCAAGAGGGTTATTTGGAACGACATATTCGACGTACTCGAAATGTCTATGCAGAAGTTCGAGAATACATTATTGGCTTGATTGAAAAATATATACCTCAAGAACTGGCTTGGTTACAACCGGGCGATCAAGGCATGCATATGGTGTTATGGCTTGCTCACCATATTAATGATATTGACGTTGCAAGCTCGGCAGTCGATGCAGGTATTGCCATCAAAGCAATTTCACCGACATTTTCAAAAGAGCAACAACGTCCAGGTTTAATTGTCGGCTTAGGCGATTTTGAACCCGAACTGATGCAACAAGCTATCAAAAAACTATCAAAGATTATTCAACAACATGACAAGCCGACTTAGATATAACCTACAACAGCAACCATAGATGAATCGCAAATGGCCCAATCAGTACCATTAAAATACCTGCAATGACCATGGTCAAACTGGCAATTACACCTTCTTCACTATTGCGCTGCTGTGCTCTAACTGTACCAAAACCGTGGGCTGCATTTCCGAAAGCTGCCCCATTTGCTACATTAGAACGGATTTTAGTAATCGCTAAAATTGCATCGCCGCAAATCATACCGACCAAACCAGTAATGACCGTAAATAGTGAAACCAAAGCTGCCGAACCGTGAATATCTTCCGCTAAAATCATGGCAAACGGCGTGGAAATAGAGCGTGCCATTAAACTATTGGTCACTTCCGGGCTAAAGTGGAACCACTGTGCCATTTCATAGGCAGACATCACACCTACACTCATCCCCACAATAATCGCAATCGAAAGGACCCCAAGGTTTTTACGAATCGTTTCTCGATAACGATAAATCGGTACAGCAAACGCAACTGTTGCAGGCCCTAATAAATTAACAATCCACTGCGTATCTTCAGCATAAGTTTGATATGAAATTCCAAAAATCGTCATCAAAATAATGGTGAGTACAGGCACACTAATCGCAGGTGACAACCAAAGTTTTGGATTTTTCTGATAGATTCGCTTTGCCACAACATAGGCTGCCAAAGTCCAGATCAGACAAAGAATTGACCAAATATTCATGTCGTTTGCTCTTTAGATATGCTTATGTTGAAGACGTTTTCGAGCCTGTAAATAAGCTTTCAAACGATTGTAATAGTGAATCGTCAGACATGTACTGAGCATGACCGAAATGGTCCCAACCGCAATGCTCAAGACAATTTGCCATCCTTCGGTCATAAACAAGGTTTTATACTGCACTACAGTGACCACAACGGGCACAAAAAACAGCAACAGTTCACCTAAAACTACAGTTGCTCCGATTGCCACCTGATCTATTTTAATAATTTTAAAGAACAGGCATAAAAGCAATAAAAACATACCTAAAATACCCGCCGAGACAGGGACGCCGAGTTTTTGATGTAAGAGATATCCGATCCACCAAAATCCAGCCAAAATCAAAATTTGTTTAACTAACACGAATAGTGAAGGTTGTGTGGGTGTTCCAGAAGCAGATTCAGTACTCATTTTGCGAAATTAAATGGTTAACTACACCATTATGCTATCTTGGTTAAAGCTGCTAAATATGAATTATTCATGTTAATATTATTCTAAAATGGAATAATCTATTCTCTATTATGCTTTCTCTAAAATCATTACAGTGCTTCGTTACATTGGTAAAAACTAAAAGTTTTACCCGTACTGCTGAAGAGTTGTATCTGACTCAACCCACTATTAGTAAAATATTACAGCAGCTTGAAGAGCAGCTTCAGGTACAGCTTTTGGTTAAACCTGATCATGGCCGTAAAAGACAAATCGAGTTAACGGAAATTGGAGAGCGCATTTATCAACATGCAATTGAGCTTCTTCAGGCAGAACAAAACATTTTTCTTGAAATTGAAAACTACCAACAATTAAAAACAGGAACTTTAAAACTTGGCGTTCCGCCTTTAGGCTCGCAGCTCTTAACGACTGCTCTATTTGATTATCATCAGCAATTGCCAGATATTGAATTGGCTTTTATGGAAGTGGGTTCACGTGGTATTGAACAAGCTTTGCTTAACAATGAACTAGATGTTGGCGTTTTATTGCAGCCTTTTGATAAGCAAATCTTTAATAGCATTGAGCTATGTAACTACCCTTTAATGGTTCTTTTACGTCGTGATGCCACTTGGGCAACCCGTAAAAAAATAAATCTAGAAGAGCTACAACACCAATCATTTTTGATGTTTCCAGAAAATTTCTCTTTAAACAGTATTATTCTCGATGCCTGTAAGCAGCATGGTTTTTACCCGACCATTGCTTGCCGGACCAGCCAATGGCACCTCTTAGCAGATATGGTATTACAACGAATGGGGATTGCACTTCTCCCACAGTATTATACTGACATGCTTGACCCGACTTTATTTGCAGCAGTGCCACTCGAAAAACCAAATATTCAGTGGCACTTAGTGATGGCTTGGAAAAAGAATCTTCCTGTCTCACCAGCTGTACAGGCGTGGCTTAGTATTGTTCGTCAACATTTTCAGCACATTAAGCCCTAACGTTGAAAACTGAAATGGCTTAATTCAAAAACCGATAAAGCTTTTCCACAAAAAAGCTACCCAATCTTGGATCAGCTCACTTAGACTAGATCCGATTGTTTTATGACATGGACAATAACAATGAATAATGAACATTTTAAGCTGTACACAGATTCACAATTTCTAAGCCCCTATGCGTTTACAGTTTTTGTAGGGCTACATGAAAAACAAATTCCATTTGAAATAGCGACCATCAACTTAGGCCAGCAAGGCCAGTTTGAAAAATCTTATGTAGCAAAGTCATTAACTGCCAAAGTGCCTGTACTTGAACATAACGATTTTGCCTTATCAGAATCTTCTGCCATTTTGGAATATTTAGAAGAGCTTTATCCAAACACAGCTATTTTTCCAAAAGATATTCAAGCACGCGCAAGAGCAAGACAAATTCAGGCATGGCTCCGATCGGACTTAGTTGCACTAAGAACTGAGCGTCCAACCGATGTTATTTTTATTCAGCCCACCTCCACTCCACTTTCAGAAGAAGGTCTAAAAGCTGCGGAGAAACTTTTCTTTGTTGCAGAAAAACTTCTTGCGTCTGATGCCGAATTTCTTTTTGGTTCATGGAGCATTGTGGATGCTGAACTTGCCCTGATGTTGCAACGCCTTATTCAAAATGGTGATTCTGTACCAGAACGCTTAAAAAACTATGCATTACAGCAATGGCAACGTCCGACCGTACAAAAATGGCTTGCCTTGCGACATAAATAAATCCTTATATTTACACCAAACATGAGATAAAAAATGAGTGATTCAAACTATATTCCTCCACAAGTTTGGCAATGGACTGGAGAGAAAACCGATTTAAACCAACCCACCTCAGGTGCGCGTTACGAACATAAACTTCCTGTCGGTAAACATCCGCTCCAGCTCTACTCTTTAGCAACACCTAATGGACAAAAAGTCACTATTTTGCTTGAAGAGCTTTTAGCGTTAGGGCATCAGGATGCTGAATATGATGCTTGGCTGATTAAAATCGGTGAAGGACAGCAATTTGGCAGTGGCTTTGTCGAAATTAATCCCAACTCTAAAATTCCAGCATTGGTTGACCATAGCCAAAACCCACCATTAAGAGTGTTCGAGTCTGGCTCAATTTTGCTTTACTTGGCTGAAAAATTTAAAGCATTCATTCCGACTGATATTGCTGCACGTACCGAATGCCTCAATTGGTTATTCTGGCAAATGGGCAGCGCACCTTACCTAGGTGGTGGTTTTGGGCATTTTTATGCCTACGCACCCGTTAAAATTGAATATGCGATTAACCGCTTTGCCATGGAAACAAAACGTTTACTTGATGTGTTAGATCAGCATCTGGCAACGCATGAATATTTGGCTGGTTCTGAATATTCGATTGCTGATATTGCGGCATTTCCTTGGTATGGCGGTCTTGTTAAAAACTGGGTATATAACGGCGCGGAGTTTTTAGGTGTCGATCAATATAAAAATGTTCAACGTTGGGCAGATGCGATTTTAGCGCGCCCTGCGGTACAACGTGGTCGTATGGTAAATCGTACTTTTGGTGATTTAGCAACCCAGTTGCATGAACGCCATGATGCGAGTGATTTTGAGACCAAGACTCAAGATAAATTGCAGAATCAGTCTTAAAAATATCATTTAGTTTTTGACTTACCCGCAAGATATTTCATTTTTGCGGGTATTCAATGTTGGCAAAATAACTCGTATATAACTCACTCAGCCAAGCGACAAAAACCCGTACGCGTGGCGAGAGCTGCCTGTGCTGCGGATATAGTGCAGAGACTGACATCTTCGGGATTTCCCACTCAGATAAAACGTCAACCAGTTGCCCATTTTTTAATTCATTTGCCACATGGTAGCGCGGGACCTGAATTAAACCTGCCCCACGTAAAGCAGATAATACATAGTTTTCAGCATCATTTACCGCGATCCAGCTTTTTAAAAAATAATCTTGTTTTTTACCGTTCACCATCAATTCAAATGGATAATTCCGCCCGCCTGATGTCGAAAAGAAATTAACACAATAATGTGATAACAAATCCTCTGGTTGTTGTAGTGTTCCATATTTATTTAAATAGTCAGGACTTGCACAAATGACTTGTGGCATATCCACCAAATGTCTAGCAATTAAAGTTGAATCATCCAAACGTCCTGCTCTCACCACACAGTCTATCCCTTCCCTAATCAGATCAACCAAGCGATCACCCGTACTGATTACCAGTTCAATGTCGGGGTACAACTCGTGAAATTGATCAATATTAGGTAAAACAATTTTGGTCGCATGCGCACCGGATAAATCGACACGTAGCAAACCACGGGGCTGTGCAATTACATTGCGTAAAGACGATTCGGCATCATCGAGTTCCGATAATATTTGTGTACAACGCTCATAAAATGCCTGTCCATCTAGTGATGGTCTTACATGCCGAGTCGTCCGCTCTAGCAAACGACACTGTAAATTATTCTCTAGCTCTTTAATGGCATTACTTGCTGTAGCGCGTGGGATATTTAGCTGATCAGCTGCCTGACTAAAACTACCCAGCTCTACTATGCGGGTAAAAAGTTGCAAGGTATCAAATTTGTCCATGGTGCTCGCTTTTAACCCTATCCATTATTAATGTATATGGAATTATCTTATCCAATCATGAAGATTTATCCCATATTTCTATATTATTAAAATAAGCCATACCTACTCAAACAGGCAATCTAAAAATGAATATTTCAAGAAAAACAGCTCTGGTTACTGGCGCATCACGTGGTATTGGCCGTGCTATTGCAGAACGTTTAGCTCAAGATGGTTTTTATGTGATTGTTAACTATGCGGGCAATAAAGTGCATGCCCAAGCCACTGTAGAACATATTATTGAGCAAGGTGGTCAAGCCTCAGCTATTAAAGCGGACGTTGCAAATGAACATGAGGTGAGCCGTTTATTTCAAGAGGCAAAGGCCATTAATGGTCAAGTAGATGTGGTAGTTCATAGTGCCGGTATTATGCCTATGGCAAAAATTACACCTGAAAGCCTGCCAGATTTCGATAAAGTGATTCATACCAATTTACGTGGCTCGTTTTTAATATTGGCGCATGCGGCCGAAACAGTGCCAGATGGTGGTCGGATTATTGCGCTTTCAACCAGTGTAATTGCCAAATCTTTTCCGGCATATGGTCCTTATATTGCTTCAAAAGCAGGTGTCGAAGGTTTGGTACATGTGTTAGCAAATGAGTTACGCGGGCGCAACATTACCGTAAACGCCGTTGCACCCGGCCCGACAGGCACTGACCTTTTTTATAATGGAAAAACTGACGAGCAAGTGGAAGCTATTGCAAAACTTGCTCCATTGGAACGAATCGGAACACCTGAAGAAATTGCTGGCGTAGTGGCCATGCTGACTGGTCCAGATGGGGGCTGGGTAAACTCTCAAGTCATTCGGGTAAATGGTGGGTTTGCTTAATATTTAAAACCGTGTGGTTTATTTTAATCTGCACGTTTTTTAATAAATAATAAATTTTCTTAAATCTATTTAATTTTAATAACTTTATAAGATTAACTAATACTGTTTTATATAAAATATTCGCCGCTCTTATTTATAAAAATAATATATATAAATAGATATTCCTTATTTTTGCTTATATTTAAAAACGCGTAAATTGAATCTTAACAATCTGAATCAAAGATAAGGATATATTCAATGAATGCTAAATTAAATACAGAAGCTCCGCAAAGCTTTATCTCAAATGGTTCAAATGCATCCTTTTCAACCGAAGAAATTCTTTATAAAGCACAGCAATATGCACAAGAACACGAACTAAATTTTAGTGGCAGTTTATCACCTGTTGATGCATGGCAACTCGTACAACAAGGAGAAGCCGTTTTAGTTGATGTACGTACCAATGAAGAACGTAAATTTGTAGGTTATGTCCCTGAAAGTGTTCATGTCGCTTGGGCAACAGGCACATCGTTTAACCGTAATCCACGCTTTTTAAAAGAACTCGAATCAAAAGTTGGCAAAGACAAAACCATTCTTTTGCTATGCCGTAGTGGCAACCGTTCAGCACAAGCTGCCGAAGCCGCATTTAATGCAGGTTTTGAGCATATTTATAACGTTCTTGAAGGCTTCGAAGGCGATCTAAATGATCAGCAACAGCGTAATCAGAAAAATGGCTGGCGCATCCATCAACTTCCTTGGCAACAAGACTAATATTTTAATCAATTTTCAGTGAATCAAGGAAAGCTTGTGACTCAATGGAACATTAATGCTGTTGTACAAGGTTTACAACAAGCAAGGCATGACTGGCGTCAACAGCAACACAGGACCAAAGAATTTGGGGGCCGCGAACTTCCATCTAAAGAAGCATTAAAAGCCATTTTAGATGACCTGTGCGGCATTTTATTTCCAATGCGTTTAGGCCCTGCTGACTTACGTCAGGAAACTGAAGATTCTTATATTGCCTATACTTTAAATCGGGTGCTGACAGCCTTACATGCTCAAGTACAACTGGCTTTGAATTATGAAGCAAAACGTCATTTGAGTCATTCAAGCCCAGTGCAGCAGCCACAAGAACTTGCTCAGACTATTGTGCAGTATTTTGCCAACACTTTGCCCTCTATACGACGCCTTTTAGACGGCGATGTGCGAGCAGCTTATGAAGGTGATCCGGCAGCACATAGTGTAGATGAAGTATTACTCTGCTATCCGGGCATATTTGCGATCATTTATCACCGAATTGCGCATCAACTCTATGCCCAAGTGCCTTTATTGTCTCGCATTATTTCGGAATTGGCCCATTCTGCTACGGGTATTGATATTCATCCGGGTGCGCAAATTGGTAAAGGATTTTTCATCGATCATGGTACGGGTGTGGTGATTGGTGAGACCAGTGTGATTGGGGAACGCGTTCGTATTTATCAGGCCGTGACCCTTGGAGCAAAACGCTTTGAAACCAATGATGATGGTGCTTTGAAAAAAGACTATATACGCCATCCGATTGTTGAAGATGACGTCGTGATCTATGCAGGTGCAACTATTTTAGGCCGTATTACCATTGGTCGAGGGTCAATTATCGGGGGAAATGTTTGGCTAACACATAGTGTGGCCGCAGGTAGCCAGATTTTACAGTCACCGAATGAGTCTTATCAAAAAAATCATATTGCCAGTTAAAAACTATAGATGTGAAATAAATAGATAAGGAGATGAATAAACAAAAAACTTATGTATTAATTAAATGCTTATTTCTAGTTTAAATATATTTTTATTTAAAAAATAGATAACTCATTAATAAGCTCAGTATTTAAAAAATTTATAACGCGATTTTAATTTTAAAACCAGAACTAATTCTAGTTTATATGCATCCTAGAATTTTTATTTTCAAAAAGCCAATGTAATAAGGAAAAATGATTCATGGCGAAAAATACAGATAAAGCCCAACTTGCACTTGGGGACCATGCGGCCCGTCAACTGGCCAATGCAACCAAAACAGCTCCCCAGCTTTCTACAATTACTCCCCGCTGGCTGACTCACTTACTTCAGTGGATTCCTGTTGAAGCAGGTATTTATCGCCTAAACCGTGTCAATAATACCGATGATATTCAGGTGGCTTGTACACAACGTGATGAAGCAACTTTACCGCAAACTTTTGTCGATTATGACCCTGAGCCACGCGAATACTTTTTAAATGGTGTATCTACTGTTTTAGATGTGCATACACGTGTTGCTGACCTTTACAGCAGCCCACACGACCAAATTAAAGAACAGCTCCGTTTAACGATTGAAACCATTAAAGAACGTCAAGAAAGTGAGCTTATCAATAACCCTGAATACGGTTTACTGGCAAGTGTGACAGATGACCAACGTATTTCGACTTTAAATGGCCCACCTACTCCAGATGATCTTGATGATTTGCTACGTAAAGTCTGGAAAGAACCGGGATTTTTCCTAGCACACCCTGATGCGATTGCAGCATTTGGACGTGAATGTACACGCCGTGGTGTACCGCCTCCAACGGTTAGTCTGTTCGGTTCGCAATTCATTACATGGCGCGGTATTCCACTCATTCCATCAAATAAAATTCCTGTAGAAGATGGCAAAACTAAAATCTTGCTGCTTCGTGTAGGTGAAAAGCGTCAAGGGATTGTTGGTTTGTTCCAACCAGGTCTTGCTGGTGAACAGTCACCAGGGCTTTCAGTACGCTTTATGGGAATCAACCGTAACGCGATTGCGTCGTATCTAATCTCGTTATATTGCTCACTTGCAGTACTCACTGATGATGCGTTGGCAGTATTAGATGATGTGGAGGTGGACAAATATCATGACTACCCAGTTAACTACAAGTAATCTGCAAGGTAGTCCAACGGGGCCTGAAGTGACTGGTGTTAACCCACCAGCCAACTTCCCTGATGAGTCCACAATTGCTCGACTTGCTAATGAGTTTTTTTCAGCATTACCAAGCTCAAGCAGTTCGACTTCTTCATCGGGCCTTAACTTGGACTTACCTGTCGGAGCGCCACCGCACCCTCCACAACCGGGTGAACCATTCTCTGCTCTCAGTGGTCGTGCGCCCAATATCGCCTTTCAGAAAAGTCTCAATCCGGAATATCCTGAGCATATTCCAAATTTGCCAGACTACCCTGAACGTCGAATTGTAGCGTCTGCGCCTGTGGTTGGTGGAGCTAATTTGCCACGCCCACCATTTGAACCACATTTGCCACAAGCTGCTCATAGTGAACCCAACGTGCCACGCATTGAACCCAGCTTACCCACTGGTGCAGGTGAATCACCTTATTATTTTTTAAATGATTTTTCTGCTCCCAATACAGCAGAACCGTCTGTTAAAGGTGTTGAAGATAATTATTCAGTTGCACAGTCTTTTCAATTGCCACATGGTGACCAACTGAAATCATTGCTGACGGAAGATCGTTTTGCAACGAACAAGCCTCCCCAAAGCTCGGCAAGCTCTGCATTTTATTTTTTAGACTTGCCTCAAACTGGACAAAATTATAGTCACTATCAACCATCGCAACCCACTTTTGTAGCAAGCGGTGCTCAACCACTCGATGTGCATGCCATACGTCGTGATTTCCCAATTTTACAGGAACGCGTCAATGGTCGCCCTCTAGTTTGGTTGGATAATGCTGCGACCACACAAAAACCGCAGCGCGTGATTGACCGGATTGCTTATTTTTATCAGCATGAAAACTCAAATATTCACCGCGCTGCACATGAGTTAGCGGCTCGTGCAACTGATGCCTATGAGCATGCAAGAAATGTAGTTGCCCGATTTATTGGTGCACCCTCTTCTAAAGAAATTATCTTTGTTCGAGGAACAACCGAAGGCATTAACCTGATTGCAAAAACATGGGGTGAGCAAAATATTGGCGCAGGTGATGAAATTATTGTTTCTCATTTAGAACACCATGCCAATATTGTGCCTTGGTATCAACTCACTAAAAAAACTGGAGCTAAATTAAGAGTCATTCCTGTGGATGACACAGGTCAGATTATTTTAGAAGAGTTACCAAAACTGATTAATGAACGCACTAAACTGCTGTCGATTACTCAAGTTTCGAATGCTTTAGGAACAGTCACACCTGTTGCTGAAGTCATTAAAATTGCGCATGCCAAAGGTGTTCGTGTGTTAGTTGACGGCGCGCAATCTGTTTCGCACATCCCTACCGATGTACAAGCCCTTGATGCAGACTTTTTTGTGTTTTCTGGACATAAAGTGTTTGGGCCGACAGGCATTGGCGCGGTCTATGCAAAACCAGAGTTGTTAGAAAGCATGCCTGTTTGGGAAGGCGGCGGTAACATGATTCAGGATGTGACCTTCGAACAAGTAGTTTACCAACCTGCACCAAACAAGTTTGAAGCTGGAACTGGAAACATTGCCGATGCTGTTGGTTTAGGTGCTGCACTTGAATATGTCGAAAGTCTAGGCATTCATAACATTGCTCGCTATGAACATGATCTACTCGAATATGGTCAAAATGCGCTGAGTAGTGTGTCAGGTTTACGCCTGATCGGAACCGCACATCACAAAGCCAGTGTTATGTCCTTTACTTTACAAGGCTATTCAACTGAACAAGTCGGTAAAGCTTTAAATCAACATGGTATTGCCGTACGTTCAGGTCATCACTGTGCTCAGCCGATTTTACGTCGCTTTGGCGTCGAACAGACTGTTCGTCCATCTTTGGCTTTTTATAATACGACTGAAGAAATTGATTTATTGGTGTCGGTTTTACATCAACTTACGCGTAACAAGCGTACCAGTTAAATCTATTTTTGCAAAAAGGACTGCTTTCGAGCGGTCTTTTTTTATAATTAATTTGCCATCATTAAAATTCAATTTTTCAATAAGGAAACTATTAAAACTCAAATAGTTCTAGCACTACATGTACTCGAGCAAAAGTCGTCTGCAACCTGCGTAGCATCAAAAAGATTCTGTTTCTGTGAAATACTAGTTAAATGAAATAAGTCGACAGGTTTTGCAGATGACAATGCTTTTGCTTACTTTGAGCGAAACCAAAGTAAGTCCAGCCGAAGGCGACTGAAGAAATTAAAACTTTAAGCGATAATACTCTGTCGTGCTATCTAAGAGCTTGTGAATAGCTTTAGGTTAAACTAAAAGTCATTAGTGGTTATAACGGCGGAGTCTTATTATTTAAAATTCGATTTCTAGGTTAGCCTTCGGCTCGAGCTAAGAGTCATCTACAGCCTGCGCATAATTTATAAAAATAATGTTTTTGCAATATTTTCTGATAGATGGAAACAGTGAACAGGTTCTGTAGATGACAAAGTTTTTTGGTTACTTTTTCCAAAAAAAGTAACAGAATTAACTACGTTCTTCTGATGTATAAACGGTAAGACTCCGTCGCGACAGTCCATCCACTTATAAATAAAACCAACTTAATTAAACAAACCCCAAATCAATCTCAACGCAATCCCAATTAATAAAACTCCCATCACTCGCTCAAAATAAACCCCAAACTCCAAAAATCTTTTACGTACGATAGGCTGAGCAAACAGCACACTCACCACCATAAACCAGATGGCATTGACCATACACATCCACACACCATAAAAAACCTGAACTTTCATTGGTGTGGTCGTACTTACAATCGTCGTAAAAATTGCCAGAAAAAAGATGGTGGCTTTGGGGTTTAACGCATTGGTAAGAAAACCCATTGTAAACGCTTTAAATAAACTCGGTGTATCACTGTCTGCTTGGCCATTAATCTCAATAGTGGTATTCGGCTGGCTACGTAAACACTGCCATCCTAAATATAGCAAGTAAGCTGCTCCTGCTGTTCTGATAAGTGACATGAGCCATTCACTTTGTTGAATTAAAAAACCAATACCAACCAGTGTATAAAACACATGCACTGAAATCCCAACGCCAATACCAATTGCGGTCAGACATCCAATTAAGTAGCCATAACGTATACTTTGTCTTACTGTAACTACAAAATCTGGTCCCGGTAAAATCACTGCCATAAAGTGAATAAGAGCTAGCGTTAAAAACTCATGTCCATACAACTGCCACATAACAATTTAGTTTCCTGAAAATCACCTAAAAGATTGTATTGCGATTTTTTAGACGCGATAATCCAATTAAAATCCAAATAACTTTTGCCTCATGAGCACAAATCAAAGTCTGGTTCTGTTAAATGAAATGGCGACTTTCGTTAAGGTTGTCGAGTCGGAAAGCTTTTCTGAAACCGCAAGGCAACTCGGGACTACGCCTTCTGCTGTGAGCCGCGCGATTGCCCGTTTAGAACGTGCTTTAGGCACCCGCTTACTCTATCGGACCACACGGAAACTTCGTTTAAGTGAAAGCGGACAACAGGTTTATCAACGTTGTTTAGATATGGTAAATGCGGCGCAAGCAGTCATGGAAAGTTCTGGGCAATTTCATGTCGAGCCAGAAGGTATTATTCGCATGAGTGTTCCGAAAGCTGTGGGGCATTTTATGATTCATCCGCATTTACCCGAATTTTTAGAACGCTACCCGAAAATTGATATACAGATGCTTTTAGAAGATCGCTATGTAGACCTCATTGATGATGGAGTCGATTTAGCACTTCGAATTACAGAGCAACCACCGGGTGGCCTTATGGGTCGAAAGCTGATTGATATTGATCACTTGGTTTGTGCTACGCCTGAATATTTGGCAAAGCATGGCACACCGAACCACCCTCATGATTTAAAGCAGCATGAATGTATTTACTTGGGCGAACAAGCCAGTGACTCAAAATGGAAATTTCAACAAGGAAACAAATCGATCAGTGTGGCTGTGCGTGGTCGTTATGCTGCAAACCATACAGGTGTGCGTTTGAGTGCTGCATTACAGCATTTAGGTATTGCGAGCTTGCCGTACTTCGTTGCACGTCATGCACTACAACAAGGTAGCTTAGTTCAGGTTTTACCAGATTGGTATTTTAAAACCTATTATAGTGGCGGGCTGTGGTTACTTTACCCACCGACACGGCATGTCCCGCCTAAATTGAGTGTATTGATTCAATATTTGGCTGATAAATTAGCAGCAGAGCCGACTTTATTTAAGTTAAAGTAATATAGAGTCAAGGAATTAGCACGATGGAATCCTACCTTTTAACCTCTAAAGCACTCAGTTAATTCTGTTACTTTTTTTGAAAAAAGTAACCAAAAAACTTTCTCATCTACAGAACCTGACCACTGTTTCCATCTATAAAAAAATATTGCAAAAATATTATCTTTATAAATTATGGGCAGGCTGTAGATGAATCCTAGCTCAAGCAAATACTATCTAGAGTTCTAATCATTAGAGGCTATGAGCACAACTACTCAACCAATAAATCTTTTGGATTAATCGTATCGCCATAGACTGGTTTTAACGTTTTTTCATAAGCCTGATGAATCACGCCTTCTTTAGCCAGTTTCTCTAAATCTTGGTTCAACCAGTCCAATAACTCTTTGTCACCTTTTTTCACTGCTGGTGCAATTAAGTCCTGTTCACCTAAATTGGTAATGCCAACGGTGTAATTTGGATTTTCTTTAGCCCAAGCTAAAACCAGCAAGTTATCATGTGCAAGCGCAGCACCACGACCATCTTTTAAAGCATCAAAAGTTTCAGTGTTTTGCTCATACTTTTGTAGTTTAATTTCAGGATGAGTCTTGGTGAAGAATGAATCAGCCGTTGTACCCTTATTCACCAACAAAGTTTTATCTTTAAGTTGAGCAACATCGGTAATCGGATGACTTTTAGGAGAAACCACCCCCAAAGCAACTTTTAAATAAGGCTTAGCAAAATCGACTACTTCTTTACGTTCTGGTGTAACGGTAAAGTTGGCAAAAATAATATCCACTTTATTGGCTTTTAAATATTCAACACGATTAGCCGCTTCAGTTAAAACAAACTCAACTTTGTTTTCGTCACCCAGCAGATCTTTAGCGACATGCTTAGCAATCTCTACATCAAAACCCTGATTTTTACCTTGAGCATCTAAATATCCAAACGGCGGTTTATCACTAAATACACCAATTCGTACCACACCATTCTTTTTGATCTGTTCAATACTTGACGTAGTTTGTGTGGTATCGGCCGTTTTTTCAGTAGATTGAGTTCCTTTGTCACATGCAACTAAACCCAAACTCAGGAAAGATGCAGCTAAAATATGCTTCACGTTTTGAAATGTTAATGTTGTCATTATTTCACCCTATCGTTCTTGTAAAAGTCTTATTTAAAATCGCAGCGCCTACTTTTAGACACTGCTCTAGCGATATCAAAAATTATTGGCCTACATCTAAAAACACATTCGGATTGACCGAGTCACCGTAAATTGGTTTCAAGGTTTCATCATAAATTTTATTAATTTCACCACTTGTTCTGAGTTGCTTAATTTCAGTATTGAGCCAATTCAATAATTGGGTATTGCCCTTTTTAACTGCTGGTGCAATAAACTCTTGATCACCAATAGACTGAATACCCGCCACATAACTTGGGTTCTTCGCAGCCCACGCTAAAGCATAGGTACTATCTTGTGAAATCGCGTCACCACGACCATCAGTTAAGGCTTTAAAGGCATCCGAGTTTCTTTCAAACTTAAGTAAATTTACTTTTGGATAATGCTTGGTAAAGTAGGTATCTGAACTTGTGCCTTTATTGACAATTAAAGTCTTACCTTCTAATTGAGCAATGTCAGTAATCGGCTTAGCTTTAGGCGAGACAATACCAAAAGCACCTTTTAAATAAGGCTCAGCAAAATCGACAACCTCTTTACGTTCTGGCGTTACGGTAAATGTCGCGAATACAACATCAGCACGATTTGATTTTAAAAACTCCACCCGATTTGAAGCTTCAGTCACAATAAACTCAACTTTCTTTTCATCACCGAGCAAGTCTTTGGTCACACGTTTTGCTAGAGCTACATCGAAGCCCTGATTATTCCCCGCACTATCTACATAACCAAACGGCGGATCATCGGCAAAAACGGCAACGCGTAGAACCCCATTTTTTTTGACTTGTTCTAAAGAATGGTCTTCTTGAGTATTGCTTGCCTGTTCAGTTGATGGCGTTTTACTACATGCAGTTAACAACACCCCAGCAACGGCAATACTGCTTAATATTTTTATTGAATTACGTTTAAACATTTACTTCCTCATGATTCAAATAATAAAAATTTAGTACGACAAAATATTTAAGAAAGCTTTCGCTCGTTCTGTTTTTGGCTGTTCAAAAAATTCTTCTGGTGAAGCCTGTTCAATAATCTTGCCCTTATCCATAAAAATAATACGGTCAGCAACCTTGCGGGCAAAGGACATCTCATGTGTCACAATCAACATGGTCATTCCTTCATTCGCTAACTTGAGTACCACATCAAGCACTTCCCTGACCATTTCTGGATCAAGCGCAGCGGTAATTTCATCAAGCAAAATGACTTTAGGTTGCATGACCAGCGAGCGAACAATGGCAATACGCTGTTTTTGTCCACCTGAAAGTTGTCGTGGATAATCAAGTTTTCGTTCATATAGCCCGACTCGCTTTAACAACTCATCTGCGACTTGTTCAGCTTCATCGCGATGGCGTTTTTGTACTTTAAGTGGCCCAAGCAAAATGTTGTCAATAACGTTCATATGCCCAAACAGCTCATAGTTCTGAAAAACCATGCCAATTTTTTGACGAGCATTAGTCCAGTCCACATCTTTACCGAGCACACCAGAACCGGTTAAACGAATCTCACCACCCTGAATCGGTTCTAAACCATTAATACAACGCAGTAAGGTACTTTTACCGCAGCCCGATGGGCCTAAAATAACAACCACCTCTCCTTGTTCTACATCCAGATCAATGCCCTGTAAAATATGACTTTGTGCAAATGATTTCTGTAATTGTTGTATCGATAGCAAAGGCATAATTACTCCCAGACCTTTTCTAAATGTGCCGCCAAACGCGATAAGGGATAGCAAATCAGAAAATACAAAATAAAAATAAAACCATAAATCCAAAGAGAAGCGCTCGGCACGGTCAGCAGTGAATTTTCAATAATTTGCTGGCCAACTTTAATGACCTCAACCACCCCAATCAGTACCGCCAAAGAGCTGGTTTTCACCATTCGGGTAAATAAGTTAATTGCGCCTGGTGTTACTCGTTTTAGACTTTGCGGAAAAATGACATAGACCAAGGCTTGAACATGGGTAAGTCCGAGCGCATAAGCTGAATCGCGTTGATGTTGATCAATCGAGGTAATGGCTGCACGAACCAAATCGCCCATTTCTGCAGTACCCCACAAAACAAATACAACAATGCACACCCACATTGCAGAAAACTGCCAGTTAAACCATGTCGCAAAGCCGAAATAAAACACAAACAGCAAAACTAAAATCGGAATGATTCGAATGGCTTCTAAATACAACCGGCACAGTGCTTTAACGACTATGTTTTTAGAAGTCATAATTACGCCGAAAACTGTGCCGAAAATTGCAGAGAAGAACACCGAAATAAATGCAATTTTTGCAGTTGCCCAAAGTCCCCACATTAAACGTTCGAGGTGACTCACTTGAAATAGATAATCAAGTTCCATGGCTCACCTTCCGACTTCTGTGCTCCAGATAACTGGTTAAAATAGACACGGGCAATAAAATGATTAGATAGGCCATGATGAGTAAGAACAAAGCTTCGGTGGTTTTATAGTCCATGCCAATTAAGTCTTTAGTGACAAAAAGCAGTTCAACGACAGCAATTGCACTGACCACAGAACTTTCTTTAATTAGAAATAGACAATTTGCCCCTATTGCCGGAATTGAAATAGCCAGTGCTTGAGGGAAAATGACATATCTAAAAATTTGAATTGGTTGTAGACCAATACTTTTTGCAGAGTCAATCTGCCCTTTTGCAACAGACTGCAAACCTGCTCGGAAAGCTTCGGCCATATAGCTTCCACCTAAAAAGGTCAGTCCGATCACACCACAAGCAAAACCATCGATTTTGATGCCAAGCTTTGGCAAACCGTAATACAAAAAGAACAGTTGAATTAATAAAGGGGTATTTCGAGATAACTCAATATAGAACTGGGCAATTCTATTTAGCACCCGCACGCGATATGTGATTAAAATGCTGCAAATTAGCCCTACAATAATCGCCAAAATAATGCTGATAATTGAAATCTTCAGCGTGGTCAAAGTTGCAGAGAAAAATTGCGGCAACACACTATGGATATACTGCCAGTTCAAGGAAAATTCCAAAAATAATATTAAAACGTTATAAATATTTAGCTTTCATCAGCCATTAAATATTTGTGCAACGAGTTTATTTTTTTCCCAATTGGTCTAAAACTATTTTTATTAGATAAGCTTTTCTATAAGTTTGATAAATTCGATCTGGCAATCGAAAATCTTCGAATCAGTTGAATATAATCGCTCAAAACATATTCACTCAAATAAATATGAATGATATAGCCAATAAAAAATCGGACACCAATGCCCGATTTTTTATTAAATGATTTTTAATCTATTGCTTACTTTCTAAGTACATCGCCAATGCTTGGGTCTTTATCAAAAACCGATTTAGCATATGGGCAAAGCGGAATTACTTTTACGTCTTTTTCACGAACAAAAGCCACTAAAGCATCAAGTAATTGGCGACCTACGCCTTGTCCACGATAATTTTCATTCACATCTGTGGCATCAATAATTAGCATGCTTTCGCCTGCCCATGTATAAGTCATTTCGCCTGCAACGGTTTCACCATCAAGTAAGCTAAAGCTGCCGTGTTTTGTATCATCTTTTTGTTGAATATTCACAATGAATTCCTCGTATTACGACTCATATTTATTTAGAAATGACTTTGTATAATCTTTATCTATAAGAACAAATTTAAGTGTAAAAAAATAGCCTGTTTTTAGCAGCGAGTCTGTATGCTTTTTAAATACAATCTTCAATTAACTCAATGAAACTCTTGCACCAGACTATTAATGTGTGCCACAGCAGCGGTTCGGTTTTCAACACAAAGTTTTTCAAAAACATGCTCTAAATGCTTGTTTACCGTTCGTGGACTAAGCTCCAATATTTCTGCAATATCCTTATTGGTTTTGCCCAACAACAACCAGTGCATGACTTCTGCCTCACGTTGAGTCAACTGTGGGCAATATTTCAAAATATCATTCATTTCCAAAGCTGGCGTAGATGTCTTGATCTGGATGAGATAGTTTTTTGCCACACTTGGTTCAGTTTCCCACGGCGTAAGCAATAAAAGCTGTAATTGCTGAGATGGTGTTGAATAAGAACAGCTTGTTAATTTTTTGGGGTCTTTTTCATGTTCCAAATCTGAAAACCAAGCTTTTAAGCCTGCTTCAAAGCCCTCGAACTCAGGTAAATATTGATTCAGTAGATCATTAGCCTTTTGGGTTTTCCAAACAATTTTACCATGAACATCTAGCGCAAGAATGGCTATTTCCGTTGCATCAATCACCTGTTTCTGTTGTTGCAATAGTTTGGCGTGGGCCAAATGTGTTTTTACTCTTGCTAATACTTCTTCAATATTCAGTGGTTTGGTTACATAGTCCACCCCACCGACCTGAAAGCCACGCACAATATGCTCTGTCTCAGACAAGCCTGTCATAAAAATGACGGGAATAAACTGCGTAATTGGACTTGCTTTAAGCTGTATGCAACTTTCAAAACCATCCATATGTGGCATATTCCCATCAAGCAAAATCATATCCGGTAAACATCGGTGAGCAATTTCAATGGCACTCAACCCATCGGTTGTGACAAGCACGCGATAACCAGCCTGATCTAGGCTTTCATGTAACAAGCCTAAATTTTCTGGCACATCATCCACAATCAGAATAACAGCCTGCTCGTTTGGCGAAGCTTGCTGAAAAGAAACATGTTGCGTACTCATTGCTTATCCTGAATTAATCGTTGCGCGTGTTTTAAATCAAACTTTTGAATAGAGTGTTCAAGCTGTTCCCATAACTCGTTATGCTCTGGAAAATTTTGGCGGCATTGCGTTAAAGTCTGTTGAATTCCACGGATATAACCTTGTCCAATCAAATCATTTAATTGCTGCAAGCTTTGAGGTAAATCAAGCAGATCATTATTTTCCGGTTGTGTAATTGATGTATGAACAGTAGCTTGCTCTTGCTTAAATACCTTTACATCCAGTGCTTGAACCTCATTATTTTCAAGGTTTGCATCTGATTTGGAATCGATCCATATCAAACCTAACTTGTCTCCAATTTTACTGAGCAACAAATTCAGGTCGATTGGTTTTAACATAAAGTCTTCACTTAAGACGGCATCTTGTGGATTGACTTCACGCTCGCCTGCATTGGCCGAAATAATTAAGATCGGCACATTGGTAATATTATTCTGACGTAATAATCGCGCAGTTTCCCAGCCGCCCATCAAAGGCATATTTAAATCCATCAAAATCAGGTTAGGCTGGAAAATAGGTACTCGTCTTAAACAGTCAATGCCCGATTCAGCTTCTTCAATAATAAATCCTAAAGGTTTTAGAAAATTAGCGACTAAACCTCGGTCCACCGCTTCATTATCAACAACCAAAATTCGTTTTCGTTCGCCTTGATAACCCGTAATTTGGTTGGAGTAAACATTAGAAATTGGATGAACTACTTCTTTTGAAGGTAAATAAAACTTAATCTTAAACTGAGAACCCTGATTGAGCTGACTTGTCACAGATAGCTGGCCACCGAGTAAATCGACTAATAATTTTACAATCGGTAGTCCGAGTCCTGTTCCGGTAAATCCGCCTTGAACCACATTACTTCCCCGTTCAAACGGATTAAAGATTCGCTCTAAATCGGCCTCGGCAATACCACAGCCCGTATCTCTAATTTCAAAATAAGCTGTTTGGAAACGGTACTCGACTTTTAAAGTAATTGTACCGCTCGTGGTAAATTTTAAAGCATTGCCCAGTAAATTGATGAGCACCTGCTCTAAGCGTTTTTTGTCGGTACGAACATAGTGCGGTAGGTTCTCTCCAATTTCATAAACAAACTGCAAATTCTTCTGTTCAAACTGTGGCTGAAACATTTGAATAATCTGTTCTATAAAATTGGGGAAATGAACATCCACCACATTTAAAGAAATTTTACCTGTTTCAATGCGTGCTAAATCTAGTAAACCATCAATGAGTGAAGTCAGATGTTGCCCACTACGGCTAATCACACCGAGCGCCATTTTGCCTTGTTCTGAAAGCTGCTCTTGTTTTTGCAGCAATTGGCTATAGCCTAAAATACTATTTAGAGGTGTTCTTAGTTCGTGACTAATTCCAATGACATAACGACTTTTTGCATCATTTGCCCGTTCTGCCGAAATTCTGGCATCTTGCAGGTCTTTTGAAGTGACTTCATGGGCAGCAATTTCATCAATCAATAATGCTGTTTGCTGATGCGTTTCGATTTCGGCATTACGACGGCTTTCATCGTTTAAGACGAGCCACCATGCAGCAACACTCATCAATAAAAATAGAATAGTGTAGATTTTGACAAACAGCGTAAATAACTGAGGAACGGCTGCCGCATTAATGGTTTCTAAATAGGTTTTTTCCTGGATATAAACCAGACTTAAACTCACTGCCAGAACAATAGACAGCCCTAAAGTCAGTAATAAATATAAACTGACCCTGCTATTTAAACGGCTCGCCCAACG
This sequence comes from Acinetobacter sp. LMB-5, assembly GCF_001541635.1. Taxonomy (NCBI): domain Bacteria; kingdom Pseudomonadati; phylum Pseudomonadota; class Gammaproteobacteria; order Moraxellales; family Moraxellaceae; genus Acinetobacter; species Acinetobacter sp. LMB-5. The sequence continues at coordinate 63,704 of NZ_LRDR01000014.1, forward strand.
TTCTGGTAAATAGTGCCAGATAGCTTTTTTGAGTTGTACTGACCAACGTGCATCGGGTTTACATAAATCGTGGCAGCGTGCTTCAAGTGAACAGCATAGAGAGCAAATCGTACCGTTATAGGCTGGACAGCCCGCCATATCTGCAAGTTCATAGTCCCGTTCACATACCACACAATTAGCAACCGACATCGCCTGAATTTTTTCAGGCTGGCGTGCAATGTAATATTTGCCTTTCGTTAGGTAGGCAATAACAGGAACACATAACACCGCACTCCCCAGAGCAATAAAACTCGCCAATCCTTTTACTATTAATCCGAAAAAGCCCAAGTAACTCAGCATCGATAACACTGAAGCGATGAGTAACGCGCCTACACCTACGGGGTTGATGTCATATAAATAAGCACGGCGAAATTCAATTCCTTTCGGGCTTAAACCTAAAGGTTTACAGATAATTAAATCGGCAACAACGGCGCCAATCCATGCCAAAGCGATATTGCTATATAGTCCCAAAATGCGTTCAACCGCATGGCTAATGCCCATTTCCATCAAAACAATGGCAATAAACACGTTAAAAAGAAGCCAGACAATTCGCCCCGGATGGCTATGAGTTAAGCGTGCAAAAAAGTTGGACCATGCCAGTGAACCAGCGTAGGCATTGGTCATATTAATTTTAATTTGCGCCAAGCAAACCAGTGCTAGAGTCAATATTAACGCTAGCTGAGGATTTGGAATAAACTGTTGATAAGCAACCCAATATAAATAAGTCGGATTGTCTAGTTCAGAGACAGGAATAAACAGCTGAAAAGCCAACACCATCAGCAGCATGCCCATCAAGACTTTTAGAAATCCAAAAATAATCCAAGATGGGCCACCTAAAAAAACGGCAAAACCCCATGCAGTTCTGTTTTTTTCTTGCTGGGGTAAGAAACGTAAATAGTCGGCTTGCTCACCAATTTGGATCACAAATGAAAAAATAAGAGTGCACGCCGCACCAAAGTAATACAGGTTAAAATCGGTCGAGTTCGAAACTGCCCCAACAAAATGCAAGCTACTACTTAAAATTTGTGGTTGTTTCCATAGTACAAAAAACCACGGTAACAACAGCAATAAGAGCCAGATTGGTTGTGTGATCGCCTGAACTTTATTAATAAAACCAATGCCTTTGACTACTAAAGGCAAAATCACTAAGGCAGAAATTAAGTAACCAATAACTTGTGGAATGCCTAAAGCAAGCTCAAGTGCCATTGCCATAATTGCGGCTTCAAACGCAAGCAAAATAAAGGTAAAGCTGGCATAAATCAGAGACGTAATGGTCGAGCCAATATAGCCAAAACCTGCACCACGAGTAAGCAGATCAACATCTACATTATATTTTGCGGCGTAGTAACTAATCGGCCAACTGGTCAAAAATATGATGGTACATACGACAATTGCTGCCCATAACGCATTGCTAAAGCCATACTGCCAAAGCATGGTTGCCCCAATGGCTTCCATAGCCAAAAAGCTAACTGTAGAAATTGCAGTATTGGTAACGGTCCAAGGTGACCACTTACGTACCGAGGTGGGTGCATAGCGGAGCGCATAATCTTCGATACTTTCATCTGCCACCCAAATATTATATTCACGGCGTGTTTTGATCACACGTTGTGGCGCTTGTTGGGGGCGTGAAGAATCTGGCATAACACTCATGTTTCGGATGTGGCTGCATTAAACCCAGCAATCCTTATGCCAAAAGTCATTTATCATGGCGATTTTCTCAAATACGCACATATACGCAAAATAACGTATTTTCAATTTTTCCCAAAAATCACACACTCAAAACCATCAAAAAACAATGATCAATATTTGTGTTGATTGACCGAAAATGATTGGGAGATTGATGTTATGAGTGTATCTGAACATCCAAATCTGGACACTGTGCAAGGTACAGATTCACAAAAAGCAGTGAATGAAACCTTAGAAGATTATACTTTACGTTATGCTCCACACAGCTTTCGGCGCTGGAGTCCCAAAGTTGTCGCTATTACTGCTCTTGGTGGTATTGCCTATCTTGCTGACTTTTCTATTGGCGCCAGTATTGGTATGTCTTACGGAACAACCAATGCTGTTTTCTCCATTTTATTTGCAGCAATTATTATCTTCTTAACCGGCATTCCTTTAGCCTACTACGCAGCGCGCTATAACATCGATCTTGACTTGATTACCCGTGGCGCAGGTTTCGGTTATATCGGCTCAGTCCTGACCAGTATCATTTTCGCCAGTTTTACCTTTATTTTCTTTGCCCTTGAAGGTTCAATCATGGCGCAAGGGTTATTGCTCGGTTTAGGCATTCCGCTTTGGGCAGGTTACCTCATCTCAACAGTTATGGTCATACCGCTGGTGATTTACGGCATGAAAGCCTTAAGTAAATTACAAGTCTGGACTACCCCGCTTTGGCTCGTGCTGATGATTGGTCCTGTGGCCTATCTGATTTATCAAGAACCTACCTTAGTCAGCCAGTTTGCAACTTTCACAGGTAACGAAGGTTTTGCAACTGTAGACATGGCTGCAATCATGCTGGGTGCTGGTATATGTTTATCGTTAATCATGCAAATTGGTGAGCAAATTGACTACCTACGCTTTATGCCTGCTAAAACAAAAGAAAATAGCAAAGCATGGTGGGCTGCGGTTATTTCAGCGGGTCCAGGTTGGGTGATTTTAGGGGCGATTAAACAAATTATTGGGGCATTTTTAGGGTTCTATTTACTCACTAAAATACCGGGCGTAAACAGTACTGAACCTGTTCAACAGTTTAATGCGGCGTTTCATGACATGCTTCCGGGTTGGGCTGCTTTAACACTTGCAGTAATTTTGGTGGTTATTTCTCAAATTAAAATTAATGTGACCAATGCTTACTCTGGTTCCCTTGCATGGACAAGTGCCTACACACGTATTAGCAAACATTATCCTGGTCGTATTGTGTTTGTGATGGTGAACTTGGCAATTGCGCTTGCTTTAATGGAAGGCAACATGTTCGCGGTACTGGGTAAAATCTTAGGGTTCTATTCAAACTTTGCAATTGCTTGGGTTGTGGTTGTTGCAACAGACATTTCAATCAACAAATATGTATTAAAACTTTCACCGAAAGAACCGGAATATCGCCGTGACATGCTATACAACGTAAATCCTGTCGGTATGGTTGCATTCCTTGTATCAGCAGGCTTATCAATTGCAGCATTCTTCGGATTACTCGGTAGTTTCTTGGCGCCTTACTCACCTCTTATCGCACTTGTACTTGCCTTTGTATTAACACCAATCATGGGCTTATTAACCAAAGGAAAATACTACATCAAGTCACACGATGACGGTATTAAAGAACCACGTTACGATGCTGAAGGAACACCAGTTGCAACGGTTTACCACTGCCGCGTATGTGAACAAGGTTACGAGCGCCCAGATATTATGTTCTCTCACAAACATAACGGTACGATCTGTTCTTTGTGTAAAACACTCGATGCTTAAATATTCTTAAAACTAAAAAAGAAGCTTTAAAGCTTCTTTTTTTATATCTGATGATTCTTAGCCAATCGGGAATAAACGTTCAGGCACTACATCTTTCATTACAATGGTTGAGATGAGTCGTTGCACACTTGGAATAGCAGATAATTTTTCATCGTACAAACGCTGAAAAGTCGGTAAATCTTTAGCCACCACATGTAGCAAATAGTCAGGTTCACCAAACAAGCGCTGGGCCTGAATAATTTGCGGGATATCAATTACGGCATTTTCAAACTTCTCGACTGCCTGTTTATCACCTTCTTTAAGCGTAATAAAAACAATCGCTGAAAATTCAAATCCCACTAAGTTTGGGTCGAGTTCTGCCCGATAGCCTTTGATGGCTCCCGACTCTTCTAAAGCCTTCACTCGTCTATGACAAGGTGAAATGCTCAAACCTACTTTTTCTGCCAACTCAGTGATAGATAATCGGCCATTTAATTGCAATTCAGCAAGAATCTTTTTATCTGTGCGATCCATTTAGAAAAATTTACCCCAAATGAGTGTGATATGAGCAAATATTTAAAAGCACATTCTAAATACATGAGCATATTATTTTCAACAAGCTCGAATAAATAGGGATTTTTTCTAAACCACGAGCGAAACCTTTGAAAAATAGTTTGCCGAGATAAGCATATGGCTTTTAACATTTTTATTGCATTTTGGAGTGTCTCCATTCTTTTTATTATTACGCCAGGGGCAGACTGGGCCTATGCCATTTCGGCAGGGATTAAAGGCAAAGTCGTCGTACCCGCTGTTGCAGGTATGCTATTTGGGCACTTTATTACGATTTTATTAGTAGCGGCTGGTGTTGGCCTACTGGTAGCAAATAATCCAACTGCTCTGATGATCTTAACAATTGCAGGTTCTGCTTATTTGTTATGGATGGGAATAAACTTATTACTTACCCCTCCTACTCCGAACGAATCTGGTTCTGAAAAAGCTCAGTCATGGTTGAGCTGGGCAACCAAAGGAGTTTACGTGAGTGGATTAAACCCGAAAGTTTTTTTGCTCTTTTTAGCACTGCTTCCTCAATTTATTGACACCACTGCTTCATGGTCAGTGACGACACAAATTCTTGCCTTTGGTGTTGTCCACATGATTAGCTGCGCAATTATTTACTTAATGGTGGGTTATGGTTCAGAGGCTATTTTGAAAACCAGACCACAAGCAGCACAGTTAGTCGGCCGTTTTTCAGGTGGTTTAATGGTCGTTATCGCAACGTGCTTATTGATTGGGCAAATTTAAAAATCATTTAGGAAAAAGTTACTGGCCTCGATTTCAGGTCAGTAACTTAAATAATAAATATAAGAAAAAATTATCTCATTCTTTTGAGGTTATACGTCACGACTCCCCAAATAACCAGTTCTTGCCCCTCTTCAATATAAATATTCTGATAATCAGGATTTTCTGCTTTTAGCCAAACTTTAGGTGGATGAAATTGACTATCAATCATTAAGCGCTTCACAGTGAAATCATTATCGATGAGTGCAATCACAATATCACCCGATTTAGCAGGAATGCTACGATCCACAATAAGCGGATCATTAATATCAATTCCAGCATCTAACATTGACAAAGAGTTGGCTTTGACAATAAACGTGGCATTTTCATTTCTAATTAAATATTCATTTAAATCGAGTGCTTGCTCAATATCATCTTGCGCAGGTGAAGGAAAACCTGCCGCAACACGTTCAGTTGCCAAAGGAATATGGTAAATTTTATCGTTATTCGGGTGGACCTGTTGGACATTAAGTTTTGAGTTAAAGTCGGTCAAGTTATTGGTTTTGACATTATTCAGTAACCAATTTTTGATAAAGTTGACTTGAGATTCAGGAACACGAATGACTTTGGTGGGTTCATTGAACTGTGCTTTACGTCCGGCATTTTCTCGCGCACCGCCATGCTCGAACTCTTTTTTCTTTGGCATATTGCCTCCATTCCACTGTTCAAATCCTACACAAACAATGTAACTTGAAAAAGTTACATTTTCAAGTTGACGAAATATTTTTTTTGCATAACAATAAATCTCATGATCAGATTTTAATCCATTTTGCTTTTAACAGGGATGTTTTAACCAAAATGGCAATTTGAAGAAAATCAAAACCTATTTCGAAATAGTCGTTATCGCTGACTGTTTTTTTGATTTTTATCAAATGAGATTCTGAACACTTAACATTCTGGTTAAATTCAGTTTTTTGGTATGGAGACATGCGAAATGAAAAATCAACGTGATGCGGTTTTAGGTTATGCAAATGAGCAACATGCTTACTATATCCGTCTCATTGAAAATGATGCGGTTTTAGGTGAAAGCTACGGATTATTTTGTGAAAACCCAGATAGCGAAGCAGCCGAAAGTATTATGACAACACTTTTTTTGAAAAAATCTTTTTGGTTAAACGGTTCTGAATATCTTGATATTGTAAAAGGCCTACAACCTCTCCCTCAGTAAATACAGTAAGTAAGCTAAAAACAAAGGAGGCAAAAGCCTCCTTTGTTTTTAAAACATTCTGCTTAAGACGTAAAACGTCCGTAGGCATCACGTTTTTGATTACGAGAGTTTTGACCACGACCATCATAATCATCGTCGTCATCACGGCTGCGGCC
>NZ_LRDR01000140.1:0-305 GCF_001541635.1 Acinetobacter sp. LMB-5
CAATCGAACCGTGATTGATGGGGTAGATCAGCTTTTTGAACAGCTTCATATCGCGCTTGCGCATGACCCGTGATGCCACAATGCGAGAGAGTGCCTTTTGATATGGCGCAGCCTCACACGTAAACGCATGCGGCATGTACGTCTCACAAAAATAGGCAAAGTCGGCTTTTGCTCTGGCGCGACGTCGACGACGCGCTTTCTCTTGTCGTCGTTCTTCCGCTAGCTTTTGCTTGGCTTCTCTTTGCCCTTTACTTTGCGCCTCTTTATGCGCGATGGCCGCATTGGCTTTTTCGCGCAGATTATCG
>NZ_LRDR01000141.1:0-304 GCF_001541635.1 Acinetobacter sp. LMB-5
ACAAGTTAATAAGTTGAACTTGGTCACTTAAAAACCGTTTCTCAGCCTAAGAAATGCGGGTGTAGATCACGAAAAACCCGTTGTCAGTTCCAATTGGAAAATGTGTGGTAAATTGATTGGGTACTAAGCAATCAAACAAACGGTTTTGGCGAACCGTTTACTACAACAAGATTCATCAGAACATCGAACGGGGAATTGTTATGATATCACCAGATGCCAAGATCAAGATACAAAATTTTGGTCGTTTTCTGTCAAACATGGTAATGCCAAACATCGGCGCGTTTATCGCGTGGGGCTTTATCAC
>NZ_LRDR01000142.1:0-295 GCF_001541635.1 Acinetobacter sp. LMB-5
CCCGCTTAGATGCTTTCAGCGGTTATCGATTCCGAACTTAGCTACCGGGCAATGCGTCTGGCGACACAACCCGAACACCAGAGGTTCGTCCACTCCGGTCCTCTCGTACTAGGAGCAGCCCCCTTCAATCTTCCAACGCCCACGGCAGATAGGGACCGAACTGTCTCACGACGTTCTAAACCCAGCTCGCGTACCTCTTTAAATGGCGAACAGCCATACCCTTGGGACCTGCTTCAGCCCCAGGATGAGATGAGCCGACATCGAGGTGCCAAACACCGCCGTCGATATGAACTCT
>NZ_LRDR01000143.1:0-286 GCF_001541635.1 Acinetobacter sp. LMB-5
AATCGGAATTACTGGGCGTAAAGCGCACGCAGGCGGTCTGTTAAGTCAGATGTGAAATCCCCGGGCTTAACCTGGGAACTGCATTTGAAACTGGCAGGCTAGAGTCTTGTAGAGGGGGGTAGAATTCCAGGTGTAGCGGTGAAATGCGTAGAGATCTGGAGGAATACCGATGGCGAAGGCAGCCATCTGGCCTAACACTGACGCTGAGGTGCGAAAGCATGGGGAGCAAACAGGATTAGATACCCTGGTAGTCCATGCCGTAAACGATGTCTACTAGCCGTTGGGG
>NZ_LRDR01000144.1:0-251 GCF_001541635.1 Acinetobacter sp. LMB-5
AAGTTGTGTTACCCAAGTGACACGTAGGGCCAATGGGATTCACCTTCACCAGTAGCGTATCGTTGTCACAATCGAGCTGCATGTTCACCAATTGCAATACGTTGCCAGAGGTCTCACCTTTCGTCCAAAGACGTTGCTTGGTACGAGAGAAAAACGTCACTTGACCTGTTTCACCCGTTTTTGCCAACGCATCTTGGTTCATGTACCCCATCATCAGCACTTGGCTTGATTGGAAATCTTGTACGATGGCA
>NZ_LRDR01000145.1:0-224 GCF_001541635.1 Acinetobacter sp. LMB-5
TCAGAGCAATTGACTTGGCTTAATCAACAAGAGTTGTATATCCCCAGTCAGCGAATCGCTGACATCGCAATTCAACGGGGCTTCACTCAGGTCAGGTGCACAGGAAGCGCATCCAACCAAGAATTACTGGCTGCTCTCCAGCCCTAGCTACACAGGATATAGGCATGACAAGTAAAAATAACGACCAAAAGAATAACGATAAAAACCTTTCCGAAGAAACCACA
>NZ_LRDR01000146.1:0-213 GCF_001541635.1 Acinetobacter sp. LMB-5
GACCGTACTCCCCAGGCGGTCTACTTAACGCGTTAGCTCCGAAAGCCACGGCTCAAGGCCACAACCTCCAAGTAGACATCGTTTACGGCGTGGACTACCAGGGTATCTAATCCTGTTTGCTCCCCATGCTTTCGCACCTCAGCGTCAGTGTTAGGCCAGATGGCTGCCTTCGCCATCGGTATTCCTCCAGATCTCTACGCATTTCACCGCTAC
>NZ_LRDR01000015.1:0-69469 GCF_001541635.1 Acinetobacter sp. LMB-5
AATGGCAATCGCATCGAGTGAAGAACCACACAAACGGTTAATGGTGGTTGCTGGAACCTGATACGGTAAACCTGCAAGAAGTGCTGACATACGGCCAACGTTACGGTTATCTTCACCGGCTTGGTTGGCACAGCCATAAATCACATCATCGACCTGTTCCCAATCTACATTCGGGTTACGCTGGATTAAAGCTTTAATCGGCACAGCGCCAAGGTCATCTGCACGGACAGGTGCAAGGCCACCGGCATAACGGCCAAATGGAGTACGGATGGCATCGATAATATAAGCATTTTTTAATGTCATTTCCCTACTTCCTTACTCTTGAGTCGCATCAATTAAAGTTGCATCGGTTAAAGCCTGTAACTCATCAAAGCTAAGGCCTTCAACTTTCTCAATCACCTTTAAACCATCTTTAGTCACATCAATCACACAAAGATCCGTGTAAATACGGTCAACACATTTTTTACCCGTTACTGGATAAGTTAGCTCAGCCACAATCTTCGGCTCACCTTGTTTGGTCACATGGTCTGTGGTGATAAATACTTTCTTGGCACCAACCGCCAAATCCATCGCACCACCTACCGCAGGAATTGCATCCGGTGCTCCCGTGTGCCAGTTGGCCAAGTCACCATTCGCAGCAACCTGAAATGCACCGAGTACTGCAATATCAAGGTGACCACCACGCATCATCGCAAATGAATCGCCATGGTGGAAAAAGCTGCCGCCTTCAAGCATGGTCACAAATTCTTTACCCGCATTAATCAGTTCAGGGTCTTCTTCACCTGCCGCTGGCGGTGGGCCAAAAGCCAATAAACCATTTTCAGAATGAAGAAAAATATCTTTGTCATTCGGTAGGTAGCTGGCAATCTTGGTGGGTAGGCCAATACCCAAGTTCACATAGGCACCATCTGGAATATCTTGTGCCACACGTTGTGCAATCTGGTCACGGCTGAGTTTCTGGTAGCTCATGTTATTTCTCCTTATTGCTTACTGTGCTGGCGCTACTTGTACAACGTGCTGTACAAAAATACCTGGGGTGATAATGTGCTCTGGGTCTAATCCACCTAGCTCCACAACTTCAGAAACCTGAGCAATAGTGACATCAGCAGCCATCGCCATAATCGGGCCAAAGTTACGTGCAGATTTACGGTAAACCAGATTGCCCCAGCGGTCGCCCTTGTAGGCCTTAATCAAGGCAAAGTCAGCCTTGATCGGATATTCGAGTACGTAATCTTTCCCATCAATCTCACGGGTCTCTTTACCTTCGGCCAAAAGAGTTCCAAAGCCTGTTGGGGTAAATACAGCACCTAGCCCCATACCTGCTGCCTGAATACGACACGCCAGATTACCTTGCGGTACGACTTCAAGCTCGACCTTTCCGGCACGGTACAGTTCATCAAATACATAAGAGTCTGACTGACGTGGGAAAGAACAGATTACTTTTTTAACTGAACCAGCCTTAAGCAGTTTCGCCAGACCATAATCGCCATTACCGGCATTGTTGCTGACGATGGTTAAATCTTTAACACCGAGTTCAATAAGACCATCAATGAGTTCAGCGGGTTGTCCTGCGGTACCGAAACCACCAATCAGAATGGTTGCACCATCTTTAATCTGCGATAGAACCTCGCTTAGTGAGGACTTACTTTTGTCAATCATGTGAGAAACCCTAGAGCATGAGGTAACGTGATGTATTACTACCGCTAAAAATTTATTTAAATTCTTAATGGTAGTAATAAATGGAATAAATTTTGTGAGTCAAAAGCGAACTTTTAACTCACATATACTTTCAATTAAGCACTAGCGCGACGACGTTCAACTTCAGTTGAAGGAGCAGCAGCGGCATCTTTAACAAGTTCGATGTTAAATGTGATGTGTTTGAAAGCGTGATCTAGACCACGGCGTTCAATTTCAGCTGGGTCAGTTACATCAACTGCTGTTGCAACTAAGCCGTCACGCGTTGCGAAAGCAAAGTCGTCCCATAAGTACTCATCACCCTCAATGTTGAATTGAGTAGTTAGCTTGCGGTAACCCGGTGCAGAAACGAAGTAATGAACGTGAGATGGACGGTTACCATGACGGCCTAATTTGTTAAGAAGGGCCTGAGTTGTACCTTCTGGCGGGCAACCATAACCTACAGGCATAGTTGTTAATGCAACATATTTACCATCAGCATCAGTCAAAATACTACGACGTAAGTTGAAGTCAGATTGAGACTTATCAAAGAATGAATAGTTACCCAAACTGTTGGCATGCCATACTTCAACTTTGGCATTTTCAATGATATTGCCATCAGTATCAGTTACAGTACCTTCAATAATTAAGGTATCGATTTTGCCAGATTCTGTACCATCATCCATACGCGCAAAACCAACAGATTCAGGCGCGCCAGCTACATAAAGTGGGCCTTCGATGGTACGTGGTGTACCGCCAGTAACACCAGCTTTGGCATCTGCTTCATCTGCACGTAAATCAAGATAATGCTCTAAACCTAAGCCAGCTGCCAAAAGACCAAGTTCATTTGCTTGACCAGCATCTGTGAAATATTCCAAACCTTTCCATACTTCTGAAGGTTGGATGTCTAAATCTTCAATGGCTTGAAATAAATCCCCAAGAAGGCGCACTACAATTTGTTGAACACGTGCATCAACTTCGCCTTTTGCAGTGTCGACATTCATTTGTTTTACAAGCGCATCAATTTGTTGACGGTTCATACTAAAACTCCTTAAGTATGCAATACGGTTTTGGGTGGCAGCGCTGCGGGCATTTTGTTTTGCTAGCGAATAATTGCCGCCACGTTCCTTGTTACCTTCTGAATAATCTGCTTGGTTTTTAAATGGACTTCAGAGATCACATTTAAAAAATTCTTTTGGTTTACGAATCATCATCACGAACAGAAGAAGGGTGGCGATTAAGTGCCATCACTTCAATGTCCATATATGGATAGAGAGGTAAACCCTGTAAAATATTGTGCAATTCTTCATTGCTCTCGACATCAAAAATACTGATGTTTGAGTACTGACCTGTAATACGCCAGATATGACGCCATTTGCCTTGACGCTGTAATTCTTGCGAATAGGCTTTTTCAACAGCCTTAATTTCATTTGCTTTGTCGGCTGGCATATCAAGTGGAATATGCACATCCATACGTACATGAAATAACATGGGAAACTCCTTATCCTGTTGCCTTAACGACGTAACTTCTCGACTTTATCTTCATCAATTTCAATGCCTAAGCCCGGAGCCGTTGGCAAGTGCAATTCAAAGTTTTCGTAACGCAGCGGTTCTTTCAAAATTTCTTCGGTAAGCAATAACGGACCAAATAATTCAGTACCAAACGCTAATGTTTCAAAGGTTGCAAATGCATGAGCAGAAGCAATGCTACCTACAGGGCCTTCAAGCATAGTGCCGCCATAAAGATCGATTCCTGCTAAACCTGCAATCTTGGCAACTTCACATGCCTCGATCAGACCGCCAGATTGTTCAATTTTTACTGCAAATACATCAGCACCATGGCTTTTTGCAATACGGTATGCGCTGTCGGGACCAGTTAAAGCTTCATCTGCCATAATTGCAACATCAAAACGATGGGTGAGGCGAGCAAGTGCTTCTGTGTTTTGAATAGCACAAGGCTGTTCAATTAAATCAATCCCGCCATCTTGAAGCTGTTGAATACCTTGAATACATTCCAGCTCTGACCATGCACGATTTACGTCAACGCGTACACTAATATCTGCACCGAGTGCTTTTTTAATTGCAATCACATGATCAACATCGTGTTGCAAAGGGCGTGAACCAATTTTGAGTTTGAACGTGTTATGACGTTTTAACTCAATCATTTTTCGAGCTTCAGCAATATCTTTTTCTGTGTCACCAGACGCGAGCGTCCAAAGTACAGGTAAACTATTACGCAGACGGCCACCTAAAACTTCACTTAATGGCACGCCTAAACGTTTTGCCTGAATATCAAGTAGAGCAGTCTGAATGGCACATTTCGCGAAACGGTTACCATTAATATTCTTACGAATCAGTTTTAGTGTTTGAGCAACATTTAAATCTTTAACTGATGCGAGTAATGGTGCAAAGTAAGTATCAATATTGGCTTTGACACTTTCAGGACTTTCTTCACCATAGTTCAGTCCACCAATGGTGGTCGCTTCACCCCAACCTACAATACCATCCGTGGTCGTAATTTTAACGAGCACCAAAGTCTGAGTACGCATTGTAGTCACAGACAGCTGGTGAGGACGGATAGTTGGAATATCCACAAGTATGGTTTCTATGGTTCTATACATGAAGTTTCAACTATTTCAAACTTGTTTACATACCATAGAAGAATGTAATAGCCTAAAATAGATATAGAACGGTATTTTAAGATACTAAAAAGGTATATTAATGGAATTAAGACATCTACGTTATTTTGTTACCGTTGTTGAAGAACAAAGTCTGACTAAAGCCGCTGAGAAGCTTTTTATTGCTCAGCCACCGCTCACGCGTCAAATTAAAAAACTAGAAGAAGAGTTAGGCATTGATCTGTTCGTGAAAGGCTCACGTCCATTAAAAGTGACAGAAGCAGGGCTGTTTTTTTACCAACATGCTGTTCAGATTTTAACGCATACGGCTCAAGCAGCTTCTATGGCTAAAAAAATGAAGCTGGTCGAGAATGTTGTTAAAGTTGGCTATGTGAGTTCGCTTCTTTATGGGCGATTACCACAGGTCATTTATCTATTTAGACAAAAAAATCCTGACATTCATGTCGAGCTTATTGAATGTGGTACACGAGATCAGGTCGAAGCCTTAAAGTTAGGAAAAATTGATTTAGGTTTTGGACGGCTACCTATTAGCGATCCTGCCATTAAGCGACTTCTACTTCGTAAAGAAAAATTAAAACTCGCTATCCATAAAAAACATCCTTTAAGTGAGTTCCAAGAATCAGGAATTTATTTATCTCAAATTATCAATGAGACAATTTTTTCTTATCCCACAACACCTAAACCGAATTTTTCGACCACTATTCAAGCTTTATTTACCAAATTAGGTCTTGTTCCTGCCAAACTGACTGAAGTCCGCGAAATTCATATGGCACTTGGCTTAGTGGCATCTGGAGAGGGTATTTGTATTATTCCCGAAAGCGCCTGTGACATTGGAATGAAGAATCTAACTTATTTGAATATCTTAGATTTAGAAGCTTATAGTCCTATTTCTCTATCTATGCGCAACATGGACCAAAGTTCATATATTCCTAAAATTTTAGACTGTATTGAAGAGATCTATAGTCAAGAAGAAGTGTCGAGAAATCTAAATTTATAACTTTTTAATACGTTTTAAATTGAATTATCATGTTATTTTAAAACTTTAAACCTATAGGTAATATTTAAAAGGATTATTAGATGAGAAAAATTTTAGGGATGGCTTCTCTTATTATGTCTACTGGTGTTGTACATGCTGAACAAGTAAACGAACAAGAACAAATTTCTCCATACAGTGCTAATGTAACCTTCGCAAGTCAATATATATCACGTGGTTTTCAACAAACTTGGGGCAAGCCTGCATTACAAATTGGTCTAGATTATGCAAATCCGAATGGATTATTTGTAGGGACTTGGGCTTCAAATGTAAGTTCTAACTATCTTCGAAATGCTTCAGTTGAGTGGGATTTTTATACAGGTTATATAAAAACTTTTGATAAGTTTTCAGCTGGAATGACGGTTTTTTATTACTACTATCCGGGAGCTAAAAGTACGCCTGAAACGGGAAGTACCAGTTATAACTATGGCGAAATTGTGCCTCAAATTGGTTATGGGCCTTTGACTCTTAAATATTTTATTACCTACACTCCAGATTATGCAGGCTATAACTCAGATACGATGGGTGGCCCAGCAGGTAAACGTTCACGAGGAACAACTTATCTAGATCTAACTTTTACTCAGCCTATCAATGAGTCTTGGACTTTTGGTGCTCACTATGGCTATGAAAGAATTAAAAATTTCTCGGAAGCTAACTTTCAAGATATGAAAGTCGAATTGATTAAAGATTTAGGGGATGGCTGGACTACTGGTTTAGCGTATGCCAAAGCTTGGGACAAAGATGGTTTCTATAAAAAGTATAGTAATGGTGAACCTGATGCGCCAATTTCAAATCCGATTGATTCGACATTTACAGTGTCTGTAAAAAAGGTGTTCTAAGTTAAGTTTATTAATATTGTCTGATTAACTACGCTTGAAAGATATTAGTAAATCCAAACTTTTAAACGTAGTTAAGATGGACTTTTTATTTATATTTTAAAATGAATTGCAGTAGGTAAATTAAGGACTACTTAAGCATCTTCAACAATAACTAAACGTGAGACTATCTAGTGTAATATATAAAATTTGAAAATTAGTATTTTTCTAACCTCTAAAAAAATATATTGATTAATAAAATTATTATAGTTACTTAGCATTAAATTTTTAAACAGCATTTTGGGGTTGATTATAAATAAAAACTATTATATGAAACAAAATAAGTATTGGCATTTAATTAGGGATTTTCCCATTCTTAAGCTGTGTTTTATATGTACGTTCCCGTAGGTAGCTGTCTCGGAAAATACAAGGGATTTGTTGTTTCTAACTTTGCCTGAACTTCGTATTCCGTTCTATACCTTTCGTACGCAGTAAACATTCAATTTTGCAGTTTAAGGAAATATTGATGTCAAATTCTGCTGTTGTCGATTCAGTTGCTTTGGCTTTAAGGCAGGCTGAACTATCACAAACTGCGATTGTTCCAATACGTGCTGAACTCGGTGGTGAACAGGCAAGTGTGGATATCGCTTATGCAGTACAGGAAATCAATACTGTACGTGCACTCTCGGAAGGGCGCCGTTTAGTAGGTCGTAAAATTGGATTGACTTCAAAAGCCGTACAAGCTCAGCTTGGGGTGGATCAGCCTGATTTTGGAATGCTATTTGCCGATATGGCATACGGTGATGGTGATGTAATTCCAATAAGTAAATTAATTCAGCCAAAAGTTGAAGCTGAAATTGCGCTTGTACTCAAACATGATTTAACCCAAACCAGACATACATATGCAGACATTATTAGTGCTACAGACTATGCCTTGCCTGCTATTGAAGTCGTCGATAGCCGTATTGAGAACTGGAAAATCTCATTAATTGACACTGTTGCTGACAACGCTTCTAGTGCGGCTTTTGTTTTAGGTTCGCGTCCAGTACAGCTTGATCAACTTGATTTAGTGAACTGCAAAATGGTCATGACTCGTAGTAGTGAAATTGTCTCAGAGGGCGTGGGTAAAGCTTGTTTGGCCAACCCGTTGAATGCAGCTATTTGGTTGGCCGATGAAATGGTACGTCGCGGGCGCCCGTTACAGGCTGGAGATATTGTTTTAACAGGGGCATTGGGTCCAATGGTTGTAGCTCATGCCGGAGATGAGTTCGTAGTAAAAATTGAAGGCTTCGACTCAGTTACCGCATGCTTTGCTACTGAATAAAGGATAGGGAAATGAATAAGATCAAATGTGCCTTAATCGGTCCGGGAAATATTGGAACAGATTTGTTGTATAAATTACAGCGTAGTGAAGTGCTAGAACCTGTATGGATGATAGGGATTGATCCTACTTCTGAAGGCTTGGCCCGTGCTGCAAAAATGGGTTTAAAGACTACATCGGATGGAGTTGATGGTTTATTACCTCATGTACTTGAAGATGATATCAAAATTGCTTTTGATGCGACTTCTGCTTATGTACATGCAGAGAATAGCCGTAAGCTTAATGAGCTTGGCGTGTTAATGATTGATTTAACGCCTGCGGCAATTGGTCCATTTTGTGTGCCGCCAGTGAACTTAGAAGCTCTGCTAGACGCAGGTGAAGTCCCTAACGTCAATATGGTGACTTGCGGTGGGCAAGCAACTATTCCTATGGTCGCAGCGATTTCAAAAGTACAGACAGTTAGCTATGCTGAAATCATTGCGACTGTATCAACAAAATCGGTTGGCCCAGGTACGCGTAAAAATATTGATGAATTTACTCGTACTACGGCTGGAGCAATTGAAAAAGTTGGTGGTGCCAAACAAGGTAAAGCCATCATTATTATTAACCCAGCTGAACCACCATTAATGATGCGTGACACGGTTCATTGTTTAGTTGAAGGAGAGCCTGACCAAGTTGCAATTACGGAATCAGTCAATGCCATGATCAAAGAAGTCCAAAAATATGTTCCGGGCTACAAACTGGTGAATGGCCCTGTATTTGATGGTAATCGTGTTTCTATATTTCTTGAAGTAGAAGGCTTAGGCGATTATTTACCGAAATATGCAGGTAATCTTGACATTATGACTGCGGCAGCTGCACGTACTGCAGAAATGTTTGCAGAACGTGTTTTATCTAATCAAAAAGCTGAAGTTGTTTAAGGAGAAACCGTATGTCTAAGATTATTGTGCATGATATGACTTTACGTGATGGTATGCATCCTCAACGCCATCAAACTACAGTTGAGCAAATGATTGCCATTTCAAGTGCGTTAGATGAGGCGGGAGTACCTTTAATTGAAGTAACTCATGGTGATGGCTTAGGGGGTAGTTCCGTTAATTACGGTTTCGCTGCTGCAACAGATGAAGAGTATTTATCTGCCGTCGTGCCACGCATGAAAAATGCCAAAGTGTCAGCGTTGTTATTGCCTGGCATTGGAACAGTTGATCATTTGAAAATGGCACATGAAATTGGTGTTTCAACCATTCGTGTTGCAACACACTGTACAGAAGCAGATGTATCTGAACAGCATATTACTGCTGCCCGTAAATTGGGAATGGATACAGTAGGCTTTTTAATGTTAGCTCATATGGCATCGCCACAACATTTGCTACAAGAAGCAAAAAAAATGGTGTCTTACGGTGCTAACTGTATTTATGTTACAGACTCAGCTGGGTACATGTTGCCACAAGATGTTACTGATCGGATTGGGTTACTCCGCCAAGAACTTGATAGCAATATTGAGTTAGGTTTTCATGGTCACCATAACTTGGGTATGGGCGTTGCCAATACCGTTGCTGCGGTTGAAGCTGGTGTAAGCCGAGTTGATTTAGCGGCCGCAGGATTGGGAGCAGGAGCAGGCAATACGCCGCTTGAATTATTTATTGCGGTTGCAAATCGTATGCATATAGAAACAGGCGTAGACTTGTTTAAAGTGCAAGACATTGCAGAAGACCTTGTTATACCAATGATGCTAAATCCAATTCGTGCCGATCGTGATGCAGTAACATTAGGTTATGCAGGTGTATATTCTTCTTTCTTGTTGTTTGCAAAACGTGCTGAAGCTAAATATGGTGTCTCTGCACGTGAAATTTTATTAGAGCTTGGTCGCCGTGGTACGGTTGGGGGACAGGAGGATATGATTGAAGATCTTGCCTTGACCATGTCAAAAGCGAAAGTAATGAGCGCATAAGTCTTTTACAAATGAAAAAGAGCACTCCACGAGAGTGCTTTTTTACATCTAATGATTTGATCTAGATGAAATAACTTGGATATAAGTGTTATTTTCTATAAATGGATGGACATCATTTTTGATTGGATGAGTTTCTATTTAAATAAAAAAACGATTAGAAAATTAAAAATAGCAAATTTAAATAAAGATACTTTAATAAAAAATAGATATATAACAAATATTTATTCTGGTTTTTAGGTAATGATTAATCGTTTTTAATGATCTGTTAAAAATCCTCATTACTGGAAAAGTAACATTTTTTTAAAGTATTGAGTTTAAAAAGAAAAATATCTTAATACTCTAGTCGAATTTTTCATAAAAAAAGAGTTAAGCATGATAGGGCTTTGTTTCATGGATTGATTGAAAGGAAGTACGCAATGCGTCGTCAAACGTTATGGATCGCAATGGCTTGCGCAATAGCAACAATAGGGGCTACTGGCACATATGCAGGCTTTGTTGAAGATAGTCAGGTTCAGCTGAAATTTAAAAACTTCTATTTAGACCGCCAGTATGATGACACCCCTGCAAAAAACTGGGGTAGTTGGTCACAAGCTGCGACACTGGATGCAAAATCGGGCTATGCAGAGTTTGGGGCATTACAACTTGGTGTTGATGTGTTGGCACAGTATGCTGTGCGTCTGGATGGTCGTGACCGTAATGCCGATTGGGTTCTGCCGTATAGTGGAATTTCTGGTACAGGCACAGGAAAACAAGAGCGTCAGTTTGGAAAAATAGGAGCAACTCTTAAAGCGAAAATCAGCCAAACTGAATTACGAATTGGTGAAATTTTACCTGTAACACCAGTAATTCATTTTGACCCATCTCGTCAATTATTGACCACTTACAATGGTGTATGGCTAGAGTCAAAAGATATTAAAAACACCAAATTAACGTTAGGTTATTTGGATAGTATCAATGCCCGTTATGAAAATCAGCCAATGGATTTTGGTCTATGGCCTAAAGCATTAAATAATGATGGTAAAACTGATGGGATGTATGTTGCGGGCATAGATTACCAATTAAATCAAAACTGGTCTGCAAGTTACTTTTATGGCGATGTGACGAATATCTATCGTCAAAATTACTTGGGTGTGAACTATAAAAATAATTATGACAAGTTAAAAGTCGATTCACACATACGTTTTTTCGACAATGCAGAGTCGGGAGATGCCTTGTATGGTGATATTGATAATCAAGCATTGTCTATAGGCTCAACCTTAACTTATGGCTCGCACAGCGTAGGTTTGTCTTATCAGCAAATGTTTGGCGACTATGGTAGTAATCCGAGTGCAGCAACAGGCGCTCCGTATTTTCCAACACTTGCAGGTTGGGTACCACAGCCTTATTTAGATAACTGGTCAGTTGCGAGTTTTATCCGTAAAGATGAGAAATCCGTTGGTATAACCTATAGCTACGATTTTAGTGAACTAGGTATTAAAGGATTGAAAACTACTGCCAAATATTGGCATGGCTGGGGTGTCGATTCAGCATATGAATCAAGTGCATTAACAGGCAAAGGCAAAGAAGATGAATTCAACTTTATTCTGAATTATGTAGTGCCAGAAGGGAAGTTAAAAGGTTTGGGATTCCAGTGGATATATATAGATGTCAATTTTGACAATATTGCTGGCCAAAAGAGTGATTTGCAGGAACATCGTATTGCAACGACATACACCTATAAATTTTAAATACTTTTAAATATTTCTTTAAATAACAATTTTTTATTAATACTTATTTTATATCACCTCATCGTAAACAAGTATCAGTTTAGGTGCTGTGAACAGGTAATATAGGTGAGTAAAACATTTGAAATTTGGCGTATTAAATCGGCCTAATCTTGGGTTGGGCTGTACAAATTGTAAGAGGAATAAGATGGGAACAGTACAAATCCCCGAATATAAAACAGATCCATTTTTTGGTTTGGAAGATAAATGGATTGAAACTGCAGCAGGCGAGCTCACTCATTATCATGAGCTTGGAGAAGGTACTCCAATTTTATTTTTACATGGTTCTGGTACGGGTGTTTCAGCAGCAGCAAACTGGTGGTTGAACTTACCACAAATTGCTGAGCAAGGACGTTGTATCGCAATTGATTCAATTGGTTATGGCCAAACTGTTGTTGCAGAAGGAACTGTTTATGGTATTCGTGAGTGGGTAGATCACGCGGTTCGAGTACTAGATGCACTGGGTATTGAAAAAACTTGGTTGGTTGGTAATTCTTTAGGGGGATGGTTAGCATTCCAGTTTGTATTGGATTATCCAGAGCGTGTACTGGGTATTGTATCAATGGGAACGGGGGGTGCTAAACAAACGGCAGCACTTAAAGCACATGCTAATCCTGAATTAACAGAAGATGGTATCCGTAAAACTTTAGAAATGTTTGTAGTAGATAAGTCTTTAGTTACTGATGAATTGGTTAAAGTTCGTTTTGAGGCCGCTAAAAATGACTATGCATCAGATCGATTAATGGAAGTGGTTGGGGCTCGAGACCGTGACCGATTCGAGTTTCCTCTCGATTTCGATAAAATGAAAAATATCCAGATTCCTGTGTTACTTATTCATGGTGTGCAAGATGTAGTTATTCCTGTATCACGTACTTGGGATATTTTGAATATTGTACCGAATGCTGATGCTCATATATTTAGTCAATGTGGGCATTGGTCGCAAGTTGAAAAAGCTGATGAGTTTAACCAGATCATTAAACAATATTTAGCATTACATGATGTTAAATAAAAGATAGAAAGAAGAGTAGGAGAACTAACAGATTTCTCCTCCTCTTAAATTATAAATTTGTTTTTGTTGAATATTTTTAAATCATCTTAGACTTTTGTATTAACTTAAGGATTTTAAGACCGATTAATATTTAAGTAAAAAACTTTACTCAATAAATCGATAAACTCTTTAACACCCGAAGACTCAGCATCTTTTCTATAGCTGACATATAAATCTAAAAAAGGTAGATCAACATCTAAGGGGCGAGTGACAATATTATTTAAAGTTAATGGTTCTATATAACTAGGTAAAATGCCACAGCCTAACCCCATTCCTATTGAGTTAATATTAAATAAAATATTATGTGCAGTTTGAACAATATTAAATTTAATATTGTGTATTTCGGCAAAATTAAGAATTGTATGATGTAAAATTGAAGACTGTTCTGAAGATGGAATAATAAAGTCAATATTGTTTAAAAGCTTGACGGGTATACGTTCGTATTGTGCAAGTGGGTGATTTCGAGGAAGCAATAGCATTAGCGGTTCACGTAATACGAACTGGCTTTGTATTTCATCGTTATTTAAGTTATCCCTCATAAATGCAATATCAATGACTCCATTCTTTAATGCCTCCATTTGTTCGGTATTATTCATACTGCGTAATTCAATTTTGAGGTTTGGATTTTGTACCCGTAAACTTGGAAGAACAGATGGAAAAACTTTCATTTCTACTACTGGAACAAAACCAATCGTCAGTTGTTGTTTTTTAAATTTCGAAACTTGACGAGCCATTGCAATCGTTTTATCTGCTTGAGCTAACGTTAAACGCGCTTGCTCAAGAAATACGCTTCCTTCTTCGGTGAGTTCAACTTTACGTTTAGTACGATATAATAGTTTTACGCCAACCTCATCTTCGAGGTCTTTAATTTGTTGGCTAAGAGAGGGTTGGGCCGTGTAAAGACGAAGCGCCGCTTTACTAAAGTTAAGCTCTTCTGCGACCATGATAAAATAGCGTAAATGACGTAATTCCATATCAGTTGTGATCCAAAAATCCTCTTATTAACTTTAGCGGTTAATAAAGTATGCTAAATGGTTGAAAACCATAAATCCGTTTATAAAAAACTGCTGATGAGTATCAGGCAAAATTAATTTTAATATTTAAAACCTATAATGAATAATTCATAAAAAGTCTAATTTAAAACAAATAAAATATTTCACTTAAAACATTTAAAAAATCATTATCCATTCAAACTGAATTTTATGTTGTGCTTTTTTTGGCGGCAGCAGGAGTGCTTCTCATGAATGGAAAAATTGATGTGTGCGAAATCGATGCATTAGTCGACGCACAAAATGGACGTATCTCGCCATCTATTTACACAGACCCACAATTATACGAATTGGAGTTAGAACGTATTTTTGGACGTTGCTGGCTATTTCTTTGCCACGAAAGCCAAATTCCAAAATCAGGGGACTTTTTCAACACATATATGGGTGAAGATCCCATTATTGTTACTCGCCAAAAAGATGGTTCTATCAAGGCGTTATTAAATCAATGTCGTCATCGTTCTATGCGAGTCAGCTACGCCGATTGTGGTAATACACGTGCATTTACTTGTCCATATCATGGCTGGTCTTATGGGATTGATGGTGCGCTTAAAGATATTCCATTAGAAGGTGTTGCCTTCCCACATGGTGCTTGTAAAGAAAAATGGGGATTGCAAGAAGTTCCACGTGTTGCTAGCTACAAAGGTTTGGTTTTTGGATGCTGGGCTGATGACACACCTGAATTACTCGACTATATGGGTGATATTGCTTGGTATCTCGATGCAATGATTGACCGCCGTGAAGGTGGTTCAGAAGTTATTGGTGGCATTCATAAATGGGAGATTAACTGTAACTGGAAATTTGCAGCAGAACAGTTTGCTTCTGATCAATACCACGCGCCGTACTCGCATGCCTCAGCAGTACAAGTTCTAGGTGGTAAACCAAATGATGATGCATCTAAAGCATTAGGTAGCGCACAAACTGCACGACCAGTTTGGGAAACAGCAGAAAGCTGTGTGCAATATGGACAACGCGGTCATGGTTCCGGTTTCTTCCTGACTGAAAAACCAGATGCCAATTTCTGGGTAGATGGCCAAGTAGCAGATTACTTCCGTGAAACCTATGAGGAAACCAAAGAGCGTTTGGGCGACACACGTGCTTTACGCTTGGCTGGACATAACACCATGTTCCCAACTTTGTCTTGGTTGAATGGTATGACGACGATGCGTATTTGGCATCCACGTGGACCAGATAAAACCGAAGTTTGGGCTTTTTGTATTACAGATAAAGCAGCACCGCAGCACATCAAAGAAGCGATGGAGTTGAATGCTTGTCGAGCATTTGGCCCAGCTGGTTTTGCTGAAGCAGATGATGGTGAAAACTGGATTGAGATCCAGAAAGTGTTACGTGGTTATAAAGCGCGTAAAAGCAAGCTCATTATGGAAATGGGTCTTGGCAACGAAAAATACCGTGAGGATGGTATTCCGGGTATTACCAATCATGTTTTCTCTGAAACAGCAGCGCGTGGCATGTATCGCCACTGGGCAAACCTATTGATGCATGAAAAATGGGAAGATGTGCAACGTGCAGATGAGGCTTATGAACAAGAACTTTTGAAAAAAGCAGTTAAAAAAGACAAGAAGGAGCTTGTGAAATGAACCAGATCGTTGACTCATTGAAGCCACAGCCAGTATGGCGTTCTATCGGATTAGAACTGCATCACGACATTAGTCAGTTTTTATATGCAGAAGCACAATTGTTAGATGATTGGAAATTTCGAGATTGGTTGGATATTTTAAGCGAAGATATTTTATATACGCTCAAAACAACGACAAATGCTCAAACTCGCGATCGTCGTAAATGTATTGCACCACCGTCCACGTGGATTTATCACGATGACAAATTTGTGTTAGAGCGCCGTGTAGCAAAATTAGAAACAGGGATGTCGTGGTCCGAAGAACCGCCATCACGGACACGACACTTAATTACTAATATTCGAGTTGAAGCAACTGAGCAAGCAAATGAATATCAGGTTTCTAGCAATTATTTGCTTTATCGCTCGCAGAAAGAAAAAGATGTGTTGATTTATGTGGGTAAACGGGTTGATCTGATTCAAAAAGACGATAGCAGTAGCTTAGGCTGGAAAATTTCTAAACGCGATATCACCCTCGATCAAGCAACTTTGACTTCCCACAATATTACGGTGTTTTTCTAATGAGTAAGATTTTCGTTTGTCAGATTGATGAGTTAGATGAAGGCGAAGCCCTAAAAGTTGATTGTAATGTCGGGGATATTGTAGCAGTTGCAGTGTTTAACTTTAACGGTGAGTTTTTTGCCATGAATGATAAATGCAGTCATGGTAATGCCTCCATGTCTGAAGGCTACTTAGAAGATGATGGTACGGTTGAATGCCCACTCCATGCATCACGCTTTTGTTTAAAAACAGGTGTACCACAATGTGTACCAGCGACCGATCCAATTCAGACATTTCCAGTGGTAATTGAAGACGGCGCACTTTATGTTGAAATGATGGGAGCGTAATGATGGGCTGGCTAGAGGGTGAAGTTGCACTGATTACTGGTGGAGGTTCGGGACTAGGACTTGCATTGGTTGAGCGCTTTTTACAAGAGGGTGCACATGTGAGTGTATTGCAACGGTCTCAATCAAAAGTAGATGAATTGATCGCACGCTATGGTGACAAAATTGTAGCAGTGACAGGAGATGTGGCTAGTTTTGAAGATAACATTCGTGCCGTGCAAACTACCGTAGAACGCTTTGGAAAACTAGACTGTTTTATTGGGAACGCTGGTATTTGGGATCATTATGCTGACATCGTCAACATGAGCGGTGAACAGTTAAATACTGCTTTTGATGAAATTATGGGCATCAATACAAAAGGCTATTTGTTGGGTGCCAAAGCTGCTTTAGACGAGCTACTTAAAACCGAAGGTTCGATGATTTTTACCTTATCGAACTCGGCTTTTTATTCATCTGGTGGTGGGCCAATTTATACTGCCTCAAAACATGCTGGTGTAGGTTTAGTGCGTGAACTGGCCTATGAATTAGCACCTAAAATCCGCGTGAATGCGGTTTCTCCCTCTGGTATGAATGTCAATGTAAAGGGCGCTGCTTCGCTTGGGCAAGAAAATCTAGGGCTTCTTGATGCACGTGACCCAGAAAAAATTGGGCAAGGCATGCCACTGAAATTTTTACCAGAACCTGAAGATATGACGGGCTCTTATGTATTACTCGCATCTCGTCAAAATAACCGACCATTATCGGGTGTTTTTATAAATGCTGACTGTGGTTTGGGTATTCGTGGCTTACGCCAAGCGAACGCTGGTTTTTTTGATGCTTAATTTTAATCCGATATTAATGGACTAATAAGACAGCTAAAAACTGTCTTATTTCGGAGCTAATCATGACTGTTAAACTTATTTGCGCTTCTCATAGCCCGCTAATGGAATTTGCGTCTCCAGCAGAACAACACCAAGAACAAACGGTACGTAAGACGTTTGAAAAGCTCGCTGCAGAGGTCAAAGCATACGACCCAACTTTAATAATTGCCTTTGGACCAGATCATTTTAACGGCTTCTTTTATGATCTAATGCCGAGTTTCTGTGTGGGTGTCCGTGCAACAGCAGCAGGTGACTGGAATTATGGTCCCGGTGAGCTTAATGTGCCTGAAAACACAGCATTAAATTTAATTCGAAAAGTCCTTGATGAAGGTGTAGATGTTGCATATTCATATCGTATGCAAGCGGATCATGGTGTAACCCAACCGCTGCATTTTTTATGTGATGGTCAACTTAATCGTTATCCAACCATTCCAATATTTATTAATGGTGCTGCTGCGCCAATGCCTACGACAAAACGAACTATTGCTTTAGGACGAGCGGTTGGGGCTTTCATCAACTCAATTAATCTAGAAAATGAACGTATATTAATTTTGGGCACAGGTGGACTTTCACACGATCCACCAACCCCTCAAATGGGCTCTGCACCACCAGAAGTTGAAGACTTTCTAATTGCCGGACGTAACCCAACTGTTGAAGCTCGTAATACACGTCAGGCCAAAATCATTTCAGTTGGACAGCGTTTAGCGGCAGGTGACAAGAGCGTATCTGTTCCACTTAATCCAGAGTGGGACGAACAGTTATTGGAAAAATTCAAAAATGCAAACTTTGCTGCGCTTGAAAATATGACTGAAGATGAAATTCGCCGTGAAGGTGGGCGCGGGGGACAAGAAGTCCGAACTTGGATGGCTGCTTTTGCTGCACTACACACAGTGGGTGATTATGAAATGACCTTACATTGCTATGAACCAATCAGTGAATGGATTGCTGGCTTTGGCATAGTCTCTGCCGAGCTGAAATAAAGGGTAAGCAATGAATATTCAAACTATTGTCATTATTGGTGCCGGGCAAGCTGGTGCAAGCGCTATTTTAGAGTTACGTGCTAACAAATATGAAGGTCGAATTATTTTAATAGGTGATGAACCCCATTTACCTTATGAGCGTCCGCCTTTGTCTAAAGATATGATTCTCAGACCTGAACAAACTAAAATTGAGATTCTTTCTCAACAGAAACTAGAAGACCTAGGTGTTGAGTTCATTAAAGGTAATGCCGTTGTAAAGATTGTACCTGAACAACATCAAGTGATTTTGGAAAATGGTGAACACGTCTATTATGACAAGTTATTATTGGCAACTGGTGGTTCACCTCGCCGTCTTCCGGTTTTGGATGAGTTGGGTAAAAAGGTTTATACCTTACGGAATCTAGACGATTCACAAGCTTTAATTCCAGTTTTTCAGCCAAAGAATCGGATTGTATTGGTGGGCGGTGGAGTTATTGGTTTAGAGTTAGCGTCCAGTGCTCGTTTTAGAGACTGTCATGTAACTGTGCTAGAACAAAGCCCAATGATTATGGGGCGCTCGCCAGCCATAATTAGTGAATTTTTACTTGATCAGCATCGTAGTCGAGGTGTTGATATTCGACTCAACGTGAAAATTGCTGATACCGAACTGCGCGGCGAAGAAATTGTCATTCTATTGGAAAGTGGTGAAGAGATCATTGCCGATGCTGTGGTTTATGGCATTGGAATTGTACCAAATGCCCAATTGGCCGTAGACGCTGGTTTAGACGTAGATTTTGCTATTAAAGTGAATGAAAATTGTCAGACTTCCCATCCAGATATTTATGCTGCTGGTGATGTAGCAACACAACTACGTAATAATGGTCATTATATTCGTATAGAAACTTGGGAAAATGCTAATAACCAAGCGGGTACTTTTGCTCGTCATGTTATGCAGGTAGAGCATCCTAAAGTAAATCCATCATGGTTTTGGACGGACCAATATGACCTGAACTTTCAATTTATTGGAGATATGTCGGCAAAAGAGTGGCATATTCGAGGCAATATGAATCCGCAAGAAAATCAAAAAGTGGGATTTACCCTATTTGGATTAGATCAAGGCATTGTTGTTGCTGGTATTGCTGTTAATCAAGCTAAAGATGTGAGGCATTTAAAAAAATTGGTTTCTAGTTCTATCGCCTTTGATAAAGAAAAAATGCTAGATGTCTCAATTGAATTGCGAAAATTAATTTAAATAAAGTCGTTATACTAAAGACCTATTTAACGTTGAAAAGAAAAACCGTCATGATTATATGACGGTTTTTTTATGCCTGATTATAGATATCACATAGAAATTGAAAGCATTAATACTTAATTTGAACTGTATAATAACTTTTAACTATTGAAAAAGCAGTTTTGTTTCATCTAGATTAATATATTTTTTAGATATATAAATTTTAAAAGCTTGAAAATTTATCCCTAAATAGTTGAAATTTAATTTAATTTTTATACTTAACTATAAATGATTTGTCTAAGAATAAAATATATTAAAGAAAATAAAAAATTTTTCTTTTTTGTTTTTACGAATAAATAAAACTTAAGGCTAATGTCGAAATCAAAGTGATTAATAAATGATGTGTTGTGATTTTTCAAACTGATAGAAAAGGATTTTTCTATGAACCGTGCAGGAAATAAGCACTCTATTATTACGATCGCCATTTGTTTTCTAATCGCTGTGATTGAGGGAATTGATATACAGGCAGCTGGTATTGCGGCTGTTGGTATTCGAGAATCCTTTGGTTTAAATAGCTCTCAACTCGGTATTTTTTTTAGTGCAGGAATATTGGGTTTACTACCAGGCGCGTTAATTGGTGGACGTTATGCCGATCGTATTGGTCGTAAGATGGTATTGATCGGAGCTGTGGCTATTTTTGCTGTATTTACCCTTTTTACAGTCTGGGTAAATACTTTCTATACTTTGCTATTGGTACGCTTTCTTGCTGGAGCTGGTTTAGGAGCTGCAATGCCGAATTTGATTGCTCTTGTTTCAGAAGCTGTTTCTAACGAAAATCGTGGTCGTGCCGTTGGCCTAATGTATTGTGGTATGCCAATAGGAGCTATCTTAGTATCTTTGCTAGCAGCCTATGATGTAAGCGGTCACTGGCAAACGATTTTTTATGTAGGAGGAATTGTTCCATTGCTTGTGATTCCTCTTATGATCAAATTTTTACCAGAATCTCGAGAGTTTTTACAAACGAGATTTCAAGATAAATCGATTACACATATACAAAGCTCTTTTAAAAACCTTTTTCAAAATAATTATGCTTCGCAGACCTTATTACTGTGGGCAAGCTATTTCTTTACCTTGATGATTGTCTACATCATGTTGAGTTGGTTACCGTCTCTATTTATGGAGTTAGGATTCTCTCGTCAACAGGGCAGCTTAGCTCAAGTATTTTTCCAAATGGGAGCTGCCATTGGTACAGTTGTATTGGGTATCTTGATTGACCGCTGGAATAAAGCTTATGTGATTATACTTATGTACATAGGTATTTTAGCTGGTTTATTTAGTTTAAATGGAGCTGGAAATTTAACTGCAATGTATGCAGCCGCAGCCTTAATGGGAACATTTACCATTGGTGGTCAAGGCGTTTTATATGCTTTTGGAAGTATTGTGTACCCGACTGAAATCCGGGCAACTGGCGTAGGTAGTGCTGCAGCAGTTGGCCGTATTGGTGCAATGTTGGGTCCCGCAATTGCTGGTCAGTTACTTGCTATGGGAAGTGGTGCTACAGGTGTTATTTCCGCTGCTATTCCTGGAATTGTCATTTCAGCATTACTGATGCTTTTGGTGATTCGTCGATTACATCAGCAGACTAAATAACTCAAATAGAACAATGAAAAAAGCTCATATTTTCGGAGCTTTTTTCATTTATGAAACTATTCAAGAAACCTCAAATCTATTCACTGCAAGCTTAGAACAAATCAATCATTGTAAATGTCAGCTGAATTTACTTCGTGTTTTAAAAATAATCTTAATTGAGTAAGAGAAATGTACCCAGCTGCCCAGCAAAAGCTTTGGAATCGTTCATTTATCCTTTGTGTATTAAACAACCTTTTTTTATTCATTTATTACTATGCTTTGCTCACCATATTACCCCTTTATATTTTAAAAGAATTATCTGGTTCAATTGGTCAGGCAGGTTTGGCATTAACTTTATTTTTGATTTCATCGATTGCCATTCGTCCTTTTGCTGGTTTGATCATTGAACGTTTCGGCGAAAAAACAGTGTTGCGAGGTTCAGCATTACTGTTTGCATTTTTGGCCCTTGGTTATTTATGTGTAAATCAACTATGGATATTACTGATGATCCGGTTCGTGCATGGAATCTGGTTTAGTATTTTAACTACGGTCACCGTACCTATTGTGAATGAATTCATCCCAGAGCAGAGGAAATGCGAAGGCATGGGATATTTCGTCATGTCTACAAATTTAGCGGTTGTATTTGGGCCAATGATTGCGCTAGCTACTGTACGTTACACTAGTTTTTATAACCTATTTATTCTTCTCACTTTAATTGTGTGTCTAGGTTTGGTTTTTTGCTTTCTTATACCAGTTGTGTCGTTAAAAGATAGAGAGGTTGTTCAAGTAAAGCAAAAAATTAGCTTGAACGATATTATCGAAAGAAGAGTAGTTCCTATCGGTGTGATTGCTTTATTTATTGCAATGGCTTATTCAAGCATTATGAGTTTCATTAGTGTCTATAGCGAAACGAAACACCTACTTGCTGAAACAAGTATTTTTTTATTATCTTTGCAATATCAATGATTATCGCGCGTCCTTGGGTTGGCTATTCATACGATAAAAGAGGAGCTAACTCAGTGGTTTATCCTTCGTTTATTCTTTTTGCGGTAGGATTATTCTTGGTGAGTCAAATACAAACCCAGTGGGAATATTGGTTTGCTGCGGTTTTAATTGGTGCAGGGTACGGATCACTTTTTCCTGTTTTTCAAACGATGGCTATACAAACGGTTGAGAAAAACAGAATTGGGTATGCGGTTTCAACCTTTTTTACTTTATTTGATTTAGGGATGGCAATTGGTTCGGTTCTGGTAGGACTTATAATTGCTCAAATAGGCTATGAAAAAACTTACCAGTTGTGTGCATGGGTAACGATAATGACTTTATTTTTATATCGTTGGCTATGTGATCGAGATATAAAGACAAAAATTGGGATATGACATGGAATTACGTCACTTACGTTATTTTGTTGCGGTTGCTGAAGAGCTGAATTTTACAAAAGCAGCATTACGAATGCATACGGTACAGCCTTCGCTCAGTCAACAAATTAAAGATTTAGAAGATGAAGTTGGTGTTCAGCTTTTTATACGCAGTAAACGAAAAGTCGAGCTTACAAAAGCAGGGGAAGTTTTTTTTAAAGAAGCTTTGATTATATTAGAGCACACAGAGAAAGCGATTAGCTTGGCTAGACAAACTGCAAAAGTTGAACAAGAACAATTAAATATTGGCTTTGTTCCAGTCGCTGAAATGAAAGTTTTTCCTTATATCATGCCGAATATTAGAGCGCATTTCCCTGAGCTTAAAATTGATTTTCAAAGTTTAACTGATGATGTTCAACTACAGGCGCTTAAAAAGGGGGAAATAGATATTGCTTTTACGCGTTATGCGGCAAATACAGATGAACTGGTTTCTATTCAAATCTTCCAAGAGCCACTCACTTTAATTATTCCTAAAAACTCGCCAGAAGCACAGCAAGAATGCATTAGTATAAAAAGTTTTGAGCATCATAATTTTGTGATGTGTAATGAAGAAGCCTCACCTGAGCTTTATCGAATTATTGATGGTTTTTTTAAAAAATCTAAACTTAATATTCATATTGTGCAGCATTCAACCAACATCTTACTCAATGTTAATTTAGTTGGAATGGAAATTGGTTGGAGCCTTGTTCCTCAGTATGTTATCCCATTGTTAGGGGATAAAATTCTAGTTAAAAAGACTGTAGAACCTTTACCAATGATAGGTCTATATGTTTCTTATCGCAAAGATCATGTAAACAAAGCTATAGATTTAATTTTGGATGTACTTAAAAAACAGTTTCATCTAAATTTTGCATTTTAAAAAAGCCATTCTAAAGAATGGCTTAATTATATTTAGTTGATCAAATACATTTTTTGGAACAGCTCTTCACTTATACTATTTACAGTTTGAGGAATAGCGAGCCCTGCAATAAAACGGTCAGGTCTTAAAATCACCATAGATTGATTTGTTTGGCTAAACCATGAGCGAATTTCAGTGTCTACATCACCAATGGTAATTACATGTTCGTCAGAAGATCGATTCGGGGCGTCTAACTGAACCGCAGGTATGACTTGAATAAATTTAATGCCTAATTTAGCCCATTTTTTCATACTATTTGGTGCGATCCCCCAAGTAGGATTTACTCCCCAAGCAAGAATGGCAAAGTTATTACCAATCACTTCGTCGAGTAAAACTTTGTCTTTATTTTCAAGCTGAACATGAGGCTGGATGAACATCTTGCCAACAGGTGTATTTTTTTCTGGAAAAGGTGCCAATATGCCTTGATGATATTTCGGCATGGGTTTAAAACGCATTTCTAACAAATAACGTTTTATTGGTTGTATGTAATTTAGTACATAAGCAATACCGTCACGAACAACACCTTGCCATTTCTTTGGTGGAGCAAGAACATGTCCTGCCAAAACAGATAAATTAATCATGGCTTGAGCGTGGTCTTTTCTTTCTAGTTGGTAACTGTCTAGAATCTCTGGCTTTGCAATTTTTTTAATGACTAATGCCATTTTCCAAGCAAGATTAAAAGCATCACGCATGCCACTGTTGTAACCTTGACCTTGCCATACAGGCATAATATGCGCTGCATCTCCAGCTAATAAAATACGGTCTACACGAAAACGATCTGCAATGCGTGCATTATGAGTATAAACACGTTGACGTATCACTTCGATATTGTCCGTATGAGGTAAAACTTTACTCAATAAACGATTAATATTTTCGGGTTTACTCAATTCTTCCTGAGTCTCTCCAGGCATTACCATAAACTCAAAACGACGAATACCATGTGGTAAAGCAGCCGATACATAAGGACGTACTGGATCACAGCATAAATATACATGAGGCGTCGCCAGTGGATCGTTGGCAAGGTCAATAACAATCCATTGGTTTGGAGCAGTTTCACCCTCAAAATTAATGTTAAGTGTACGGCGTACAAATGAATTTCCACCATCGCAAGCAATTAAATACTGCGCTTGAACAGTTTCCTGCTTTTGATCTTTAGTCGTTAAATTTAACGTTACATGGTCTTTGTCTTGAGAGAAGCTATTTAATTGACGTGAAAAACGCACCTCTGTGGTTGGATAGGCTTCTAAACCTTCCAGTAAAACACGGTCAACTTGGGGTTGGATAAATGCATTACGACGTGGCCAGCCAAATTCGCGAGTCATAGGCTGAATATCCGCAAAACAGCGACCTTTAGGGGTCAAAAACCGCATAGCATGATTAGGGGTAGTGTGCGGTAAAACTTGTTTGATTAAACCTACTGACTGAATCGTGCGTAATGATTCATCATCAATACCAATCGCTCTTGGATAATCAATGAGTTGGTCTAGTTGTTCAATAACAGTAACTTGTACACCTTGTTTACTTAAATAATTTGCAATTGTTAACCCAACTGGGCCTGCACCTAAAATTGCAACTTCCGTGGTGTGATGTTGAGTCTGATTCACAGTAAATATCCCTTACTATCAAGTTTTCTTATTAATATCAAAATTGAAACAAAGCTAAATTTAATCGATAGTTTAATAAGATGATTTTTTGAAGGGTAATGTATACATTTTTTATTTTAATACATTGTATTTAAATGTTTTTTCATTATTTTGTAATAGGTTTTTTAAATCCAATCATTGTTTTAAATTATATATTATTGCATGGAGATTGAGAGCGACGTTTAATCAACCTTTTCATTTACCATTATTTTCATCTAACTATTTTCGTAAAAGTATAAAACTCAGTACTAGAAGAGATATCAACCTCTGATTTATCACAGATTTGGATGTTACATTTTTTTAAACATGCTATTTTTTATGACTCCTGAATTGTGAAATTACCAGAAAAGCAATCTAAAAATAAAAAGAGACCATAAATTGGTCTCTTTTTGATATTTCGAATAATAAACCTATAGTGGAGTAGGCAAATTAAGGGCCACCTGAGCATCCTCAATAACATCTAAGCGTAAAATTTTTGAAGCTCCTAATTCATTTAGCAACGTAGTTAAAGGCCCCTCATTTTTCTCGAGTTGAACATTCTTTGGAAAAAGCTTTTGCGCAAAAGAAAGAATATTAGATTGAACGTCTGTTCGGTGCCACTTCCCATCAACTACATGTAGCATGGTTGCTTTATTAATATGTGTTTCAGAATCGACATGTTTTAAAGTAGGAACAGCAGTTTTTAAACTTAAATCTAGTTTTCCATTAAGATCAAAAATATTGGCTTGAGCTTCTTTTGAATTAATGTCGACATCAATTTTAGTTAACCATTTTGGTAGTTGGTAACCATATACACCACGGACTCTGGCGATTTCAGTATCAACAGGCAAAGCTAAAACATGCGCATAAAAATGACGTTGACGCATCGATTTCATTAACTCTGCAATATGTGAACCACGAGCATTAGGTTGACGTACGATAATCGCAATCGATACTTCGTTATAAGGGTCATTGTCACAAACTGAATAGGTAAAGAATGTGACGGCGACCAAACCATAGCCCGGAAATGGTTGTAACGGCGTTAAAGCAGCGGGAAGTTTTGCTTTAATTTGCTTAATCGGAGCAAGCATTAACAACTGAACATTTGCACTACGATAATAAAAGTTGGGTGCCCAAACAGGACCTACTCGGGATTCCACGATTTTTTTAGGAATATTGCGGAAAAAGTCGATATTGCCAGCAGCTGGATCTTGAGCCACTTTGTCTAGGTCAGGATTCATTCTAAAGCGGTCATAATAACCACCTTTGGGTACTTTGACTTTTTGTTGCCCAAATTCAACCTCAGTAAATTGTTGTTTTATATTCATTGGAGTTCACCTTTACATTAATTGACCGAGTAGCTAATGCTGTATATTTTAAGACGTGTTAATTAATAGCCAATATGGGCACTATAAGTTTAAAGCTAACTTTAAAGTCAAGGCTTTAATTTTGATATGTCAAATCTTTGACATTTAAAAGAAATAAAATAAAAACAATTGAAGATTAAAAAGATACAAACTTGATGAGCGTCTTCATATAAATTTTATTTTTAAAAGATGATTAATATAGTTGACCTTAAAGTTAACTTTAAGATTAGTATAAATATTCAATCCTTTATAACGAATCAACAAGCAGTTTTTCACCAGGAGAACAAAGATGGGATATGTAACCACAAAAGACGGCGTAGAAATTTTCTATAAAGATTGGGGACCACGTGATGCCCAAGTTTTATTTTTTCATCATGGATGGCCTTTAAGTTCAGATGATTGGGACACACAGTTGCTTTTTTTCCTTAAAGAAGGTTTTCGTGTAGTTGCTCATGATAGACGGGGGCATGGACGTTCAAATCAGGTGTGGGATGGTCACGATATGGACCACTACGCAGATGACGTTGCAGAAGTGGTTAAACATCTGAATATTAAAAATGCAATTCATATTGGCCACTCAACAGGTGGCGGTGAAGTAGCTCACTATATTGCGCGTCATGGTCAGGAAAATGTTAAGAAAGCTGTTCTTGTGAGTGCCGTTCCGCCACTGATGGTTAAAACTGAAAATAATCCTGAAGGTTTACCAAAAGAAGTTTTTGATGATCTGCAAAATCAGGTTCTCACAAACCGTGCGCAATTTTTCCGAGATCTTCCATCTGGCCCGTTCTATGGTTTTAACCGACCAAATGCGAAACCATCTGAAGGTATTATTGCTAACTGGTGGCGTCAGGGTATGACGGGCAGTGCAAAAGCGCATTACGATGGTATTGTGGCATTCTCACAAACTGACTTCACCGAAGATTTAAAGAAAATCACCATTCCTGTTTTGGTGTTGCATGGCGATGACGACCAGATCGTACCTTATAAAACTTCTGGCGTAAAATCTGCTGAGTTACTCCCAAATAGCCAACTCAAAATCTACCCAGGTTTTTCTCACGGCATGTTAACTGTAAACCATGAAGTGATTAACGCTGACTTATTGGCATTTATTCGCGAATAATTTCAAGCTTTAATCTTTTAAAAAGAGGCACATTGAGTGCCTCTTTTTTATATAAAAATAATGAACTCAATTGATTCAATATAGAAATAAGAAAAGATATTGACATTAAAGTTAGCTTTAATCTTAGAGTAAAGCCATTCTGAATGAGGTCATTCCAATGAAAGTGTTCGAAAAATTAGTATTCCCAAATAGTTCATATGTTCTTAACCGTATTGCTAAAGCGGCAATGGAAGAAAATATGGCTGATTTAAATCATGCACCATCAGAAGAATTAATGCGTTTATATCAGGCTTGGGCAAATGGTGGCGTAGGTCTAATTATTACTGGAAATGTGATGGTAGACCGCCGAGCGATGACTGGACCGGGCGGCGTAGTGCTTGAAGATGAAAAGCATCTGGATACTTTTAAAAAATGGGCACAAATTGGTCGTTCAAAAGGCGCTCAGATTTGGCTTCAAATTAACCATCCGGGGCGTCAAATGCAAGCGAACCTTGGTCAGCAGACTTGGGCGCCATCGGCTATTTCACTTGATCTTGGCAAAATGTCAAATCGCTTTAATACGCCAATTGAAATGACTGAATCTATGATTGCCGAGGTGATTCAGCGTTTTGCAAACACGGCGCGTTTAGGTGAAAAAGCAGGGTTTACTGGTGTAGAAATTCATGCAGCACATGGTTACTTATTAAGCCAGTTTCTTTCACCACTCAGCAATAAACGCCAAGATCAGTGGGGTGGTTCTTTAGAAAATCGCGCTCGTATTTTAATTGAGATTGTGGAAGCAGTTCGTAAAGTCGTTTCGCCTACGTTTACTGTTGCAGTAAAACTGAACTC
This sequence comes from Acinetobacter sp. LMB-5, assembly GCF_001541635.1. Taxonomy (NCBI): domain Bacteria; kingdom Pseudomonadati; phylum Pseudomonadota; class Gammaproteobacteria; order Moraxellales; family Moraxellaceae; genus Acinetobacter; species Acinetobacter sp. LMB-5. The sequence goes on from NZ_LRDR01000015.1 coordinate 27,704, forward strand.
AGCCGATTTCCAACGCGGTGGATTTAGCGCTGAAGATGCTCAACAAGTAGTTAAAATGCTAAATGAACACGCTGTAGATTTGGTTGAACTTTCAGGCGGTAGCTATGAAGCACCTGCCATGCAAGGTCAAGCACGTGATGGCCGTACTCTTGCTCGTGAAGCTTATTTTTTAGAATTTGCGCAAGAGATTCGTAAAGTTGCCAAAATGCCTGTTATGGTGACAGGTGGTATACGCCGTAAACAAGTGGCAGAAAAAGTAGTTGAAAGCGGTGTAGATATGGTCGGTATTGCCACAGCTCTAGCGATTGAACCTAATTTGCCAAATGCTTGGAAACAAGGCCAGAATCTTACTCCTGAATTAAAACCGATTACTTGGAAGAACAAAACACTTGCTTCACTTGCCAATATGGCGGTGGTCAAATTCCAGTTACGTAATTTAAGCTCTGGTAAAAAAACAAAACCAAATGTTTCACCAGCTTGGGCTTTAATTTTGCAACAATCAGCGATGTCATGCCGTACCCGCCAATACAAAAAAGGCATGCGTGACTATTCATTTGCTTCTTAATAAGTGAGTTGTGTTATGACAAATCCTAACGATTCAAACTGGATAATTTATGGAGCAAATGGCTACACGGGCGAGTTAATCGCTCGTGAAGCTGTACGCCAAGGTCTAAAACCAACTCTGGCTGGTCGTAACAAAGCTAAGGTTGAAACATTAGCTCAAGAGCTGGGACTCAGCTATAAAGCTTTTGGGCTGGATAACATAGATGCGGTAAGTGAACAACTCCAAGGCTTTAAATTGGTGATGCACTGTGCAGGGCCATTTTCAGCAACATCAAAACCCATGATGGAAGCTTGTATAAAGGCTGGTGCTCACTATCTAGATATTACTGGTGAAATCGCCGTATTTGAATTGGCACAGTCACTTAACAGTCAAGCTGAAAAAGCCGATGTTGTGCTTTGTCCTGGTGTCGGTTTCGATGTGATCCCGACAGATTGTGTTGCCGCTGCACTGAAAGAAGCATTGCCAGATGCGACCCATTTAGCACTTGGTTTTGACTCTAGAACAGGGTTTTCACCGGGTACTGCTAAAACAAGTACAGAAGGCATGGCCGAAGGCGGAAAAATTCGTAAAAACGGAAAAATTACCACCGTTCCATTAGCCCATTATGTGCGTACCATTGATTTTGGTGACGGTAAAAAAAGTGCCATGAGTGTTCCATGGGGAGACGTATCTACAGCGTTCTATACAACAGGTATTCCAAACATTGAAGTATTTGTACCTGCATTTCCCAAAATGATTATGGGCGCGAAAATGATGAACTATTTACGCCCAGTATTAAAACTAAATGCTGTACAGAAGTTTATTAAATCGCGTATTGAAAAAACGGTTGTTGGGCCAAATGAGGAACTTCGCGCAAAAGTACCCACCTATGTTTGGGGTGAAGCAAGAAATTCACGTGGGGAAATCAAAACCGCCCGTATCCAAACGGAAAACGCTTATAGCCTTACGGTAAATGGTTCACTGACTGTAGTGAATTATTTGCTCAAAAATACCGTTAAGGGTGGTACATACACACCTGCAAAATTGATGGGTTATAAGCTAGTGACCGAACTACCGGGTTCTGGTCCACTGGTTATTACTTAAAAGAAAAGCCAATTAGAGAGTTAATCTGTAATTGGCTTTTCAATATGGATGTTTTATCAATTTATTGAATGGTACTTAAACGTTTCACAACTGCCTCGGCAATTTCTTTACTCGACTGAGGGTTTTGTCCAGTAATAATTCTGTCGTCTGAAACCACATATGAGGTAAACGGAATAAATGCTTCCTTGTATTTTGCTCCACGTTCAATAAGTCCATTTTGTAAAGAAAAAGGAACTTGAGACTTAATGCCTGAAAGTGTTTCTTCAATATTTGCAAAACCAGTCACGGTTCTATCTGCAATTAAGGATTTGCCGTTTTCATCCTGTAAAGGTAATAAACCGCCTACGCCGTGACATACTGCTGAAACGACTCCACCTTCGTGATAGATTTGTTCGCTAATGTTTTGCAAGGCTTTATTGTTTGGAAAATCCCACATGGTGCCGTGGCCACCAGTATAGTAAATGGCTTTGTATTGCGAAGGATTAATCGCGCTTGCACCTAACGTTGTTTTTAACCGCTGCATAAATGCTGGGTCGGCTAAATGCTGACGGGCAGATTTGTCTAGGTAAATGGACTTTAAACTACGTTCATCTAGTGGTACTTCACCACCTAAAGGACTTACAAAATCCATTTCATAGCCAGCAGCTAAAGCCACATCGTAAAAATGAGTGAGTTCGGTTAGCCAAAGTCCTGTTTTATCCGAACGAGAAGGGTAAGCCGAGTGATTGGTCATTACGACTAAAATTTTTCCCTTTGCTTTGTTAAGGCTTTGAGCTTTATCTGACTCTGCGGCATGTACCACATGTGTAGTCAAAAAAATGGCAAAAATAATGGTTAACCAACGCTGAAAATTCCAAACTTTAAACATGACAGGTCCTCATTCATCACCTGTAGCCAATCGTATGTTTAAAGCACACTTTAAGGTCAATAGGTCTCGAAGAAATTACGGTGTTTTTGCTTTGTCGAAATAAAGTGTCATGAGCCGTTCTGCATTTTGCTCGCAGGTAATTTCATCAGGTTTGTCATTAATGGCATTAATCATGGTACGTAAGTTTTGTTTACTCACCTTGAGTTTTTGTTCTAAAAGTTCTATTTCCTGAATTTTTAATTCAATTGTTTGAATAAGGGCATCATGGTTCCAAGTGGCAACTTTTGAAGGCAAAAAAGCTTTAATTTCTGCTAAAGAAAAACCAACTTGCTGGGCTTGTTGGATAAGAGAAAGTTGTTTTAAATCGTTATCGGTATATTCACGGTAACCATTCGATTTTCTTTTTGCTTTAGGTAAGAGTTTGATTTGCTCGTAGTAACGAATTGTAGGGGTGCTTAAGCCGCTTAGTTTCGATAACTCGCTAATATTCATGGCACAGACTCTATTGACATTCAAGTTAACTTTAGACTTATAGTAGTGTAAAAGCAAGGTTCATAACTTTACTAACCACACACTTTCATTAACAGCTTTATATGCTTTGATAGATGAAAGAATAGAATTATAAATATGAAAAATGAGGTGAGAAAATGTCTAAACGCATATTACACGTCGTCACCAATGTTTCACGCTATAAGGATGTAGATGAACCAACAGGGCTGTGGTTAGGCGAACTCACCCATGCCTATGATGAATTTGAAAAGCAAGGTTACATACAAGATATTGTTAGCCCAAATGGCGGTAAAACTCCAATTGAACCTAAGTCACTTTTGCCTTTAGTTGCAGATAAGTCTGTTAAAGACCGAGAAAAAGATCAATCTTTTATTATGCTGCTAGCAAATACATTTAAGCCTTCCGATATTCATTGGCAAGATTATGACGTAATCTATTACACAGGTGGTCACGGTGTGATGTGGGATTTTTTAGATAACCCTGAACTTCAAGAAATCACCAAAAATATTTATGAAAATGGCGGCATCGTTTCGAGTGTTTGTCACGGATATTGTGGCTTGCTCAATGTAAGACTTTCAAATGGCGAGCGACTGATAAAAGATAAGAAGTTAACAGGCTTTGCTTGGAGTGAAGAGGTCTTGGCCGGAGTGGCAAAAAAAGTGCCGTACAATGCCGAAGAGTTAGCGAAAGAATACGGCGCTCATTACGAGAAAGCTTTTATTCCCTTTGCACCACATGTTGTTCAAGACGGCAAGTTAATTACTGGTCAAAACCCGTTTTCAGCTAGAAAGACGGCTTTAGCGATTATAGAAGCTTTAAATGTTTAACTTCTTATGTTTGAAAATGTGGTGGTTAACTCCACTACATTTTCTTTACTCAGCTTAAAATAAATTAAAAACTGGGCATAAAGGTACTACTTAAAAGATTATAATTAATTTTAATATATTGTTTTATGTGGATGTATTTAAAACATCCTATTTAAATAAAAATAGTTTTTACATAGCACGATGAATGAATAAGAGAGTTGTTTTGAAAATTGAATTTATTATTAGATGTATTTATGCACTTTGTCTTATCGGTGCAGGGTTCAATCATTTACAAACAGTTCTAATGCACGGTTTGTTTTGGGACTATAACAATGCACCACTATTTACCTGTATTTATTGGACATCTTTAACGTTTATTGATCCACTTGCAGCAATTCTTCTATTTTATAGACCTCGTATCGGCTTAATTCTAACTTTTCTCATTATATTTAGTGATGTCATTCACAACACTTGGATTACATTAAAAGTGGGCCGAGACTTGCTGAATTATATGTATATTTCTCAATTTTTATTTCTGGTTTTTGTTTTATGCACAATTAAGTTTCCTTGGAAGGCACATAAGACAAGTTAAAATATTAAGATTGGAGAGCAAAAGCATTCTTTTACTCTCCAAATAATTTCTTCAAACTTACGAACGCCACCAATAATTTTCGACATGTGGTTCATTAAGATTCAAGAGTTCACCCATTTGCGGTGTGCTAATGGCTAAATTATTTTCTTTAGCTAAACCGACAATACGTTCAAACGGGTCGTCCCAAGCATGAAGCGCCAAGTCAAAAGTACCGTTGTGTACAGGCAACAAATGATGACCTTTTAAATCGATATGTGCTTGTAAAGTTTGCTCTGGCTGCATGTGAACATCAGGCCATTCTGGGTCATAAGCACCAGTTTCTAACATGGTTAGATCGAAGGGGCCATAACGATGTCCAATCTCTTTAAATCCATCAAAATAGCCTGTGTCACCGCTAAAAAATACACGTAAGTCATTATCAATAATCACCCACGAAGCCCAAAGGGTCGCATTACTATCGCCCATACCACGGCCTGAAAAATGATGAGCAGGGGTAGCCACCAATTTTAGTCCATCTACATGGGTAGTATCCCACCAATCAAGTTGTTGAACTTTTTCTGCTGGAATTCCCCATTTAATGAGTGTGTCACCCACACCAAGTGGTGTTAAGAAATGCTCAACTTTATCGTTAAGCTGCATCACTGCATGGTAGTCGAGGTGGTCGTAGTGGTTATGCGACAAAATCACGCCTTTAATGGGCGGTAAGTCAGCAATACTAATTGGTGGTTGGTGGAAACGTTTTGGTCCAAGCCACTGAAAAGGTGATGCACGCTCTGAAAAAACTGGGTCGGTTAACCAAAATTCATTTTGCAGTTTTAGTAAGATAGTTGAGTGGCCCAAACGAAATAGAGAGCGATCGGGTGCACTTAATAACTGCTCTTTCGACAAACTTAAAACAGGAATTGCTTTGTTTGGAACGGTATCTTTAGGTTTGTTAAATAGAAACTTCCACATGAGTTGAAGCGTTTTGCCAAACGAAGGCTGGTGTTGGTTCGGACGTGTATTTCTAAATTTGCCATTGTGTTGCTGTGATGGCATTAAGGGAGTAGGCAAGTCTGTTGTGTTTGAAATAGTCATTTTATTTTTCCTTATTGGAACAAACCTATATGTACAAATAAGAACTTGGGCTAAGTGCTTATTATGATTTATTTAAATGAGTATTTACTCACTCATTAATTCATTCAAAAATAAGGACGCCGAGCATCCTTACTTTTATCTATATTGAAACTGCATGCCAAAACGCTTCAAAACCAGATTTGCGATAACGCTCGGCTTGAGAAGGGTCTTGGGCAATAAAATTGAGTGTAACTTCGGCAAGCGCACCTAAAATTGAAGCAATAAATAACGGCGGATAGTCTCTTAACTTGCCATCGTTAATACGTTCTTGAATGTTTTGGGTGAGGTCACAAAAAGTTTGCATACCAATTTGTTTACTTTGCTCAGTAATTTGTTCCGATGTTGAAAGCTGCGCCATGACTTTACGTTTAAGGGGAGCTTCTAAACTCCAGTCCAAATAGCTTTGCCAGATATGCGACATTTGTGTTTGCAGGTTAGCGTTAGTCGGGTAACTAAGCATCATCACCTGACGCAGTTCGGCCTTTAGCGAAAGATATAACTGGTTCAGCAGTTCTTCTTTATTACTAAAATAGGTAAATAAAGTACCTTCTGCCACGCCAGCAACTTTGGCAATTTTTGAGGTAGACGCACGCTCGCCAAGCTCTGCCAATGTTTCGATAGCAGCACTTAAAATTGCATTACGTTTATCTTCACTACGAGGACGAGCCATATACAAAAATATTAATTGAGTGATTACTCAATCATACATAAAAATATTAAGACAGCAAGAGATATTTTGTTTGATCAACATTATTGATTCTTTCTAAATGTAATCGGTGTTTGACCTGTCCATTTCTTAAATGCACGAGTGAAATTTGTGGGTTGTATATAGCCTAAATAAAGAGCTATTTCTTGTATTTCCATATCACTATTGAGTAGTAAGTTTTCAGCTTCTTTTTGTTGCACTTCTTCTAATAGATGCAGATATGAAGAACCGACTTGGCTTAAATGGCGCCGTAATGTTCGGCTAGACATGTTTAAGCGATTCGCAATTTCATCAAATGTAGGGTAACCGACTTGTGGGTTTAAATTTAACTCTGCTTTTACGGTCAGGCATATATCTTTAATTTGTTCGGAAAAGCGGAGTTGTTCAGCTTCACATTGGGCTAGAGCTTGTTTGAAAGCAATCGGATCCGCCATTTTAATAGGTAAATCTAAAAGCTGTTTTTTATACCGAATTTGATTGGTTGGTTGATTAAAATGAATAGTAGGCAATAGGTGTTGATAAGCTTTGTGGTAGCTAGGTTCTGACCAGTCAACAGATAATTCAATATCAGAAAAATCATGCTCTCTCAAAAATTGACCAGCTTGAATCACTCCAATCATTAGACACTCATAAAAAAAACGTCTAAGCGTTTCGGCTTGGGTGGGTTGATTGCTGACAACAGGGTGAGTTTCTTTAATTTCAATAATAGAAAATTCATGCTCATCTAGCAGAGCAATCTGATAATCTTTTAACCGCATATTAAAGAATTGTGTTGAAACCTCTATAGCTTGACGCAGATTTGGACTACTCATGAGGGCATATCCCATTGGCCCATGAGCAGTTAAGCGCAGTTTTATTCCATACTCATATCCCAAACCAGAATCTTTTGACAATACTAAGCTTTCCCATGCCAGTTTAGACCATTGCATCGGGGTAATTCGGGCGTCTAATCTGTCTAAAAGTGTTAAGGGAATTTTACTTTTTTTCAAAATCTCAAGGGCTAAAAATCCTTTGTCTACCATAATTTCTAATAATAAATGAGCATAAGAAATAGGAATGCTGGCTTTGGATAGCCCATAAGGATCTTTCATATTGTTTTTTATTATGGCCGAAAATGATTATCAGTATGTCTGATCTACATCTCACGCTCAAGTCAAAACTTCGGAATAATCAATTTATTCTATTTTGAGCAAGAATTATGAGTCTACCTATTCCACGAGCCTTATCTCGCGTTGTGATTACAGGTGCTTCATCGGGCATTGGTGAAGAGTTAGCAAAACAGTTCGCTTTACGAGGCTATTCCTTAGTTTTAGTCGCTCGCCGTGTCGAAAAATTAGAAGCACTGGCTGAAAAACTAAAAGCTGAATATCAAATATCCGTAGATCTATATCCATGTGATTTGGGAGATAGACAAGCTAGAGCTAAGTTTCGTCAATATTTAGAGACTATTGAGGTTTCCATTCTTTGTAATAACGCAGGTTTCGCAACTTTTGGACGACTTCAAGAGTTAGATGCAGATCGAGAGCGCGAAGAAGTCGAAGTCAATAGTGTGGCAATTCATGACCTGACTTTAGCTGTGTTGCCACAAATGCTTAAACGAAAATCCGGAGCAATACTGATAGTAGGTTCTACTTCTGGTCATCAACCGACTCCAGCAAATGCCACATACGCGGCAACTAAAGCATTTGCAAACTCATTTGCAGAGTCTTTACATAGCGAACTAATTGGTACAGGAGTGACCTGTACTTTACTTGCTCCAGGGCCTACTAAAACAGGTTTTAATGAAGTTGCGGGTATCACCAAAATTGATGGAGTCGGTGGAAATTTTGTTTGGGTGACGGCAGAACGAGTAGCGAAAGAAGCGATTCAAGGTATGGATTGCAATCGCCGTATTGTGATTCCCGGTTTTATTGCACAGGCGCAAACTTTTGGGGGACGTTATACCCCGCGCATTATTTTGCTCCCAATTCTGAAACAAGTATTTTCGAGATTAAAATCATGAGACAACTCATCAATGATTTAAGTGTTCCACTTGGCTTAGCCAATCTTGGTAATAAGCTGTATCACAATGCTCAGTATTTGACGGCTGTTGTTGAAGTCGATGAAAAAGCGATGGCTCGTTGGTTACCGTCTGGAATGACACTGGTTCAACCTGCCAGAGCTGATTTGTTCTGTGCTTATTTCCCAGAAAATGTCTATACGGGTGCTTACCATGAAGCGGGTTTATTCGTTCATATTAAAGTAGGCAATAAAACAGGAATCTTTTGCCCTTGGATGATTTTGGATGATGATCGCGCCATGATTATTGGACGTGAGTTGCTGGGCTACCCTAAAAAGATGGGTGAGATTAGCTGGGAAAATGACGGAAAACGTATTGTTAGCAATGCCTCACGCCGCGGTACAACACTCATTGAAATGGAAGCCAAGCTGGGTGAAGTCATTCATGATGCGCCTCCAATTTTAGGTTTACCACATCGAAATATTACAGGTGGATTGGGGATTGGTTTACCTCGTGAAGTTCGATTTACCCCGAAAGAACACCCACTTGAAATCCGTCGTGTAGAAATGAACCTACGTTTTACGGGTACTGAAAATGACCCTTTACATGAGATGGGACTAGGTAATGTCATTGAAGCAAGACTGCATCGAGTTGATTTGTCAGGTGGGGTAATTCCTCCAATTCAAATACCTCGTTTACGTACGCCATTATTTTTATTGCGTCAGTTTAATCCTCGTGTTTTATAACTGGAGAATAAATATGAATGCGCTCTTTCAATCAAAAAAAATACAAGATTTTTCTAAAATCTCAGCTTCAATTGATATTCCTGTAAGAGTAATGGACTTTGCCTTTCCAGATGAAATTCCAGAGTTCTGGTTCAATAATAATGCCTTGCTTACGATGTTATTGACTGCATTATCGAGTGCTTTTCCAGATGGTGAACGTCAATTTATTCATAGTGTGCGGAATTATCAGGACAAAATTAGCGATCCTATTTTGCTTAAACAAGTCCGAGCTTTTATTGGCCAAGAAGCGCATCACGGTAAAGAGCATGATGCACTTAATGCCATGATGCTTAAAAAAGGTTACCCAGTTGCACGCATTTATAAACGCTTTAAAAAGATGAACCGCATGTTGCAGCAACGGTTTTCTTTAGAACATCAGTTAGCTTGCACGGTATGTATGGAACACCTCACAGCAATTTTAGCTGACTATTTCATTAGTACCGCACCCCAAGATTTAGAGCTATTTAATACCCATGTAAGGAAAATCTGGGCATGGCATGCGATTGAAGAAACAGAACATAAAGCTGTGGCTTTTGATGTGTACCAGTCGTTGGTCAATAGACCTTATTTCTTACGGCTGGTGATGTTAGAAACTACGCTTTCTTTTCTTATCATTACCAGCAGAGGAACAACCGAACTTTTACGAGCTTCTGGAAAACAAAGAGACTTAAAAGAACTTTATCAAGGTTTCCGTTATTTGCTTGGAAAACAAGGTCTAGTTAGACGGATTGGCAAACACTATCTCGACTTTTTCTCCGCAGATTTTCATCCTTGGAAGCATGACAATCGGGACATGATGAACTTATTAAAAAAGCAATATTTCAATGAAGAGCTGCTGAATTGATCAAAAGCTGATGTTTATGTAGCACCCAAAGAACAAACAATTTTAGGAATAATTATCATGGCACAGTCTACATTTACAAATTCTCCGTTACAGCAACCATTAGAATTGGCGTGCGGCATAACCATACCCAACCGTATTGCAAAGTCGGCCATGAGTGAACAATTAGCAGATCGACATGGTTCGCCCACCACTGACTTACAGCAACTCTATGCAGCATGGGCGAGGGGTGGCACTGGGTTATTAATTACTGGCAACGTGATGATTGATCATCGCGCCTTTGTTGAGCCCCGAAATGTTGTTTTACAAGATGAGCAATTTTTACAAGCAAATAAGTTATGGGCTCAGGCGGCTAAGGCCAATGGTAGCAAAATCATCATGCAAATTAACCATCCGGGCCGTGTTGCTGTCTTGCCACTTTTAAAAAAGCCCATAGCACCATCAGCAGTCGGTCTTGATTTACCTGCCATGAATATTCTTCGCATTCCACGTGCGATGACCGAACCGGAAATATATGAGCAGATCAATCGATTTGCTACAACTGCTGCGCTTGCTGTTAAAGCTGGCTTTGATGGCGTGCAGGTACATGCAGCGCATGGCTATTTACTCTCGCAATTTTTATCACCTTTGGCTAACGTTCGGACAGATGGGTGGGGAGGAAGTCCTGAAAATCGACGCCGTATGTTGATTGAAACGGTTCGAGCTGTACGAGCTGCAATAGGCAAAGACAAAATATTAAGTGTAAAACTCAACTCTGCCGATTTTCAAAAGGGCGGCTTAAGTCAGGAAGAGTCTCTACAAATTGCATTAGCTTTAGAAGCAGAAGGGATCGACCTATTAGAGATTTCAGGCGGGAATTATGAATCTCCTGCGCAATTAGGCTATGCACCAGATCGTTCTGCTCAGCGTGATGCATATTTTATTGACTATGCCACCGCACTTCGCAAACAAAGCAAATTACCACTGATGTTAACAGGTGGACTGCGTGATGTAGATTTTATGAACCATATTGTTGCCAATGGAACGGTCGATTTGGTTGGATTGGCTCGGCCTTTTGCAGTACAGCCAGATTTAGCAAAACAACTGTTAGCCGGAAAATCGGTATTAAAACCAGCAAAAATTCCAGCCATTGGATACAAACCAGTAGATGCCTATTTGCAACTAGCTTGGCATGCTTCGCAATTTCGCCGTATTAGCAGTGGGCAACAACCCAAAGCGATTAAGGGCTTAGTGCGAACATTAATTGCCTTTGGTCCACGTATGGGCTTTAACATTTTGACTCAGGATTAATGGTAAGCCCTTTTGAAATATAAGGAATTGTAATCATGAATAGTTTAATCAGACAAAACCATGTGATTGTTCCGCGGCGTCCTGTATTTAATTTTACTGAAACGCCAACGCATTGGATTTATGACGATCCAATTGTTTCTCAAATATTAAATTCAATTAACCCGATTACACCTGCACCTGAACGTTGGTTTTGTCAGACATTTAGAGATGCATTGCCTTATATTAAAGATGAAAAACTTAAAGAGGCAGCAATTGCTTTCATTAAACAAGAGGGTGCTCATAGTTATGGACATACTCTCGGAACTAGGCATATAGAGGCTTTAGGTATTGATTTAAGTCGTTATACCAAGATGATGAATTGGATATTTAATGACATGATTGGCCCAAAACCATTAGGCTATGAATTGAAGCACCCACGCTTAAAGTCATTGTGGTTAACGACCCGATTAGCCATGGTGGCTGCCGCCGAACATTTGACTGGAGTGTTAGGACATTGGGTTCTCAATGCAGATGGGCTACAACAAGCACCTGTCGATGTAGAAATGTTACGTTTATTGCAATGGCATGGAGCTGAAGAGGTAGAACACCGTGAAGTAGCCGATGCAATGTTTAGATACTTTAGCAATAGCAATGTACTTCGGGTTGGGGCGGCAGCTTTCACGTTCCCGCTATTTATTGTTCTGGCTTATATTGCTGTAGAAAATCTAGTAGAACAGGATGCACAATTACCACATCGTTTTCGTTTCAAAGATTATTTCCGAGCAGCTCGACAAGACCGTGTGCCTAAGGTTGACGATATAATACGTGCTTGCTTGCGATATTTTAATCCTCATCATAATCCTTTAAATGAGGGATCAACTGAGCAAGCATTGGCATTTTTAAATGATGGTAATTACCAACAGGTCACTTAAATGACTGTATTATCTTTCTGAATCAGTTTTGAAATGATTTTATAAACTATTCATAAGCTGCAATATTTGGCTCTTACACCATACGATTTGGTGTTCATGGGACTTTTGCTGATCCCAATATAAATTCATCTGATATCCAACAATATCTATCGGTAGCGGATGCACCTTAATTTGAGGGTAAGCATCTTTAAAATGAGCAATTTGACATTGAGGAATCGTGAGTAAATGGTCCATTTGTGTAATTAATCGGATTGCCGTTTCATATTGTTGGCAGCGGAAACTAATCGTTCTTTTAATACCTTGTTTAGATAAGAAAAAATCTTCAAAAACACGACCTGTGGGACGAGAAGACACTGTAATGTGCTTAGCTTCTAAATAAATTTCTTTGGTTAGGTTTGTTGTGGATAATAAAGGATGCTGCTTGCGACTTATTACTACAAATTGATCTTTAGTAAGGCATTCATAACCAATGCTATCTTCAACCGAATGTTGCACATCAATCGCAAAATCGATTTTCCCCGTAGAAAGCTCATGTCTTAAGTTTTTACGATCAATGCGTACGCTATTTAACTGCAAATTAGGATTAAATTGAGTTAAGTGCTGAATAATAGAGGGTAAAAAAATTCCTTCATACTCATCATTCATAGCAATTGTGAGATGCTTTAAATCTCGTGCTGGTACAAAGTCATGCGTGCTTTGAATTGCTTGATGCATAAGTTGTAATGACTGTTCAATTTTAGGCCATAAACGTTTGGCTAAAGGTGATGGAACAACACCGTGTCCATCTCGAATAAATAATGGGTCATTAAAATGATCACGTAAACGAGCTAATGCATGGCTAACAGCAGGTTGACTTAGAAAAAGTTGTTCACTGGCCCGTGTTAGATTTTTTTCTCTATAAATTGCCACAAATACACGAAATAAATTCAGGTCAATACGAGCAAGAGAGGCAATATTATTATTCATTTCATTCATAGTTTGTTATTCAAACAATTCATTTTATTCATTGTAACAAGTTAGATATGGTCAGGAAATAGCATAAGAAATAGAGTGATTAATACTGTGAATTTTGAATGTAGCGCTTGTGGTAACCAAATTTAGAAGCGTTGATTACAACTAATTTTTATAAAACCTATGAACATAAGGAAATGATATGGCAACACATTTATTTGATTTGACTGGAAAAATAGCCTTAGTTACAGGTGCAAGCCGTGGTATTGGTGAGGAAATTGCCAAACTTTTAGCAGAACAAGGTGCACATGTAATTGTATCTAGTCGCAAGATTGAAGATTGCCAACGCGTTGCTAATGAAATTATTGCAGCAAATGGAAAGGCGGAGGCTTTTGCTTGCCATGTGGGTAAGTTAGAAGATATTGCAGAAATTTTTGAATATATCCGTAAAGAACATGGGCGTTTAGATATTTTAGTCAACAATGCGGCCGCCAACCCTTATTTTGGTCATATTCTTGATACGGATATTGCTGCATATAACAAAACGGTTGAAGTCAATATTCGTGGATATTTCTTCATGTCTATTGAAGCGGGCAAATTAATGAAAGAACAGGGCAGCGGTGCAATTGTTAATACCGCATCTGTAAATGCCCTGCAACCCGGAGATCGACAAGGTATTTATTCTATTACCAAAGCTGCGGTAGTGAATATGACCAAAGCCTTTGCAAAAGAATGTGGACCATTGGGCATTCGAGTGAATGCTTTATTGCCGGGTCTTACCAAGACTAAATTTGCTTCGGCACTATTTGAAAATGAAGATATTTATAAAAGCTGGATGGACACAATTCCATTACGCCGTCACGCAGAACCGCGTGAAATGGCTGGAACTGTACTTTATTTAGTGTCAGATGCTGCGAGTTACACCAATGGTGAATGTATTGTAGTTGATGGCGGTTTAACTATTTAGGGAGGAATAGCAATGTACGAACATTATTCAGGTCAAGTGGTCTTAATCACAGGTGCGGCGAGTGGATTTGGTGCATTGCTGGCAGAGCAACTGGCGAAGTATGGTGCAAAATTAGTGTTGGGTGACTTGAATATTGAAGGGTTAAATACTGTAGTTGAACCGCTACGCCAAGCAGGAGTAGAGGTGGTTGCGCAAGTGTGTGATGTCAGTTGTGAAGCAGATGTACAGGCTTTGGTGCAAAGTGCAGTTACTCAGTTTGGTAGAGTCGATGTCGGGATCAATAATGCAGGTATGAGTCCGCCTATGAAAAGCTTTATTGATACCGATGAAGCAGATCTGGATTTGAGTTTTGCCGTCAATGCCAAAGGTGTGTTCTTTGGAATGAAGCATCAAATTCGTCAGATGTTGCAACAAGGTGGTGGCATTATTCTGAATGTTGCTTCTGTTGCAGGTTTAGGTGCGGCTCCCAAATTGGCTGCCTATTCTGCGGCAAAGCATGCTGTGGTGGGATTAACCAAAACAGCAGCGATTGAATATGCAAATAAAGGCATTCGAGTTAATGCAATTTGTCCATTTTATACAACCACCCCGATGGTGGTCGACAGTGAACTCAAAGAGAAACAAGACTTTTTAGCGCAGGCCTCGCCAATGAAGCGTCTTGGCCATCCAAGTGAAGTGGTGGCAATGATGCTGATGATGTGTGCCAAAGAAAACTCATATCTCACAGGTCAAGCCATTGCAATTGATGGCGGCGTGACAGCTTATTAAAACATTTATTAAATAATATCTTATTCATTTATTTAGGAAAAAATCATGACAATTAATTTAAACAATCGAGTGGCTATTGTTACAGGTGCTGGCGCTGGTCTAGGGCGAGAACATGCGCTGTTACTGGCTCGTTTGGGTGCAAAAGTGGTTGTGAATGATCTGGGTAGTGATGTAAACGGAAAGGGCGGCTCAACCATGGCGGCCCAAAAAGTCGTGGATGAAATTATTGCAGCGGGTGGCGAGGCGATGGCAAATGGCGCTTCAGTCACTGATATTGAACAAGTTCAACAGATGGTAGATGAAACAATTGCCCGTTGGGGACGTGTAGATATTTTAATTAATAACGCTGGAATTCTCCGAGATAAAACCTTTAGTAAAATGTCATTAGATGACTTCCGTACCGTGATTGATGTCCACTTAATGGGGGCCGTAAATTGCACTAAAGCTGTATGGGATATTATGCGTGAGCAAAAATATGGTCGTATTGTCATGACCACGTCATCCTCAGGTTTGTACGGCAATTTTGGGCAGTCCAATTACAGTGCTGCAAAAATGGCATTGGTTGGACTCATGCAGACACTGGCTTTAGAGGGTGAAAAATCTAATGTTCGGGTGAACTGTCTAGCACCAACAGCTGCAACTCGTATGCTTGAAGGATTATTACCTGAAGAAGCCCTTAAAGCTCTTGCTCCAAGTGCGGTCAGTCCTGCAATCGCGACTTTGGTTAGCGAAGATGCACCTACCCGTATGATTCTTTGTGCTGGCGCAGGTAGTTTTGAAGCTGCCCACATTACCCTTACTCAAGGAATTTATTTAGGTACGGATGAACAAGTTCCGCATGTTTTAGCACAACGTTTAGCTGATGTTTCAGACCGAACAGATGAGTTTGTGCCTGTCAGAGGAGGCGCTCAGGGTGAGCTTGAGCTGAAAAAAGCTTCATTAATGGCAGGAGAATAATTTTGACAAAAAATACATTAAGCATCGACCAACTGGTTGAGTTGCAAGGCCAAGCATTAGGTAGCTCGCAATGGATGACCATTGATCAAAGCATGATTAATACCTTTGCGGATGTCACACAAGATCATCAATTTATTCATGTGGATGAAGAAGCTGCTCGTCAGACACCTTTTGGTGGCACCATTGCCCACGGTTTTTTAACACTCTCTTTACTTTCAGCGATGGCCGTTCAGGTGTTGCCGACTGTAAAGGGGCAGAAATCTGGCGTGAATTATGGCATCAATAATTTGCGTTTTATGAGTCCTGTACATAGCGGTAAGCGGGTGCGTGGAAATTTTCACTTAAAAAATGTTTCCCAAAAAAATAAGGGAAGTTATCAGTTGATCATGGAAGTCACGATTGAAATCGAAGATCAGGCAAAACCGGCACTTGTGACAGAGTGGCTTACACTTGTAAATGTAGAGGAATAAACCATGAGCAATGAATTGATTCTCTCTCGCCGTGATGTCGATTTTTTGCTATTCGATTGGCTAAAAGTCGAAGAACTTAGTCAACGCAATTCTTTTGCAGGACAGGACCGTTTTGAATATACGTCTGTTTTAAACGTTTACGAGGCTTTGGCAACCGATTTATTTGCTCCTCATAATAAAAAAAATGACAGTAACGAACCTGTTTTTGATGGTGAACGTGTGACTGTCAATCCTGAAGTCGGAGTCGCGCTTAAGGCCTTTGCTGATGCGGGGTTGATGAGTGCAGCTTTTCCATCAGATTGGAATGGTATGAACTTACCCAATACCATTGAGCGTGCAGGTATGGCATATCTACTCGGTGCCAATTCAGGAACAGCAGGCTATGCCTTTTTAACCATTGGTAATGCAAATTTATTAATGGCCCATGGTGAACCTGAAAAAGTGAAACCCTATGTCAACGCCATGATGGAAGGTAAATGTTTCGGAACGATGTGTTTATCTGAACCACAAGCAGGTTCAAGTCTTGCTGATATTCGTACACGTGCGATTAAAACAGAAGATGGTCGTTATCGTCTGTTTGGAAACAAAATGTGGATTTCAGGCGGCGAGCACGATATCTCTGACAATATTGTTCATTTAGTTTTGGCAAAAATTCCAGATGAAAATGGACAATTACCAGCAGGTGTGCAAGGCATTTCATTGTTTACTGTACCGCGAAAATTACTCGATGAAAATGGACAGCCAAGCGAACGCAATGATGTGGTGCTGGCTGGAATTAACCATAAAATGGGCTATCGGGGAACAGTCAACTGCGTGCTGAATTTTGGGGAAGGTCGTTTCACACCCGAAGGAGAAGCAGGTGCAATTGGCGAGCTAGTCGGCGAAGCTGGTAAAGGGCTGGCCTATATGTTTCATATGATGAATGAAGCCCGAATTTCGGTTGGACTTGGGGCGGCAGCATTGGGATATACTGGTTATCTGCATGCTTTAGATTATGCAAAAAACCGAGTACAAGGTCGCTCTCGTAGCGAACGTAATCCAAGTTCTCCACAAATCCCGCTCATTCAACATGCGGATGTCCGCCGTATGCTCTTGGCGCAAAAAGCATATGTCTCAGGTGCATTGGCACTGTGCCTATATGCAGCCCGCTTAACCGATGATATTCACTCACTTGAAGATGCCGAGCAGCGTAATCAAGCCAATCAATTACTTGATCTATTAACTCCGGTGGTGAAAAGCTGGTCTTCTGAATGGGGACTTGTAGCAAATGATTTAGCAATTCAAGTTCATGGTGGCTACGGTTATACCCGTGAATATAACGTTGAACAGTTTTATCGGGACAATCGACTCAATCCAATCCATGAAGGAACATTTGGTATTCAGGCACTCGATTTATTAGGACGTAAAACTCGTCTTAATCAAGGGCTGTCGATGAAACTATTACATGAAAAAATCATGAATACCATTACGCAAGCTAAAGCAGAGCCTTCGTTAAAAGATCATGCAGATCACTTAGCTCAAAAGTGGCAACTCATCCAAAATGTAACAGAGAAATTACATGCCTTAACCGATGTAGAACTCCAACTGGCAAATGCCGCCAATTATCTGGAAGCCTTTGGGCATCTTGTGGTGGGGTGGTTATGGCTTGATCAAGCAGTAGTCATTCATAAACTCATGCCAAATTCAACAGACCCTGATTTTCTGCGTGGGAAGCTTGCAGCTTGTGATTATTTCTTTGGTTGGGAAATGCCGAAAATTATGAGTTGGTTAGCGGTACTTGATCCGGTAGAGACGACTCCACTCAATATGTCAGAAGAATGGTTCTAGTTAGAACCATTCCTTAACCGCACCGTTTGACAAAAAAGGAGAACAACCTGATTTTATAGAAAATGCCTAATAAGAATCACTATGTAAAAACAAACATCAGGCGTTCAGTAAAGAGCGCCCTAATAAGTAAAAATAAAAATCTAGGACGGATTAAAAGATGAAAAAGAAAACATTAGTCATGGTCATGGCTTCATTTTGTACGAGCCCACTCTATGCAGCAGCATTTGATCGAACAGGACAATCAATTTCTGCATTTCTACAACCTGGTAATTATTTTGAGGCAAGTTTATCTGTTTCAGACACTTCGTTAGAAGGACAAGAAGCGGGTACAAACCCAACGCGTAATAGTATTTCTGATATTGCAAACTCTGATTATCGTCCCAGTGCAGCTTTGAAATTACAGTTAGCACCTCAGTTCTCATTTGGTTTTCTTTACGATCAGCCATTTACTTCCGACTCTGAATATTATGGAAATAACAGTTTTGTTGCTAAGCCGAGTGATACGATTTTAGTACCAGGCATTGATTCAGCAACACTTGCCCAAAAGACCGGTGGAGAAGTCGTAACAGGTAACACCAAATCGAATTTTGTTATGCAAAATTTTAGTCTGATATTTGGTTATCAACCGGATAAGAACTGGAATTTTTATGCAGGTCCTGTTTATCAGACATTTAAAAGTAACGTCAATTTAAGAGGTCAAGTTTTCAGTTTATATAATGGCTATGACTTTAATGCCAAAGAGGTTGGAGATTGGGGATGGTTGGCAGGATTTGGTTATCAAATTCCCGAAAAAGCCATTAAAGCCTCATTGACCTATCGTTCAGAGATTATGCATGAAGTGACTGCCAATGAAAATGCGCCATTGGTTGATATGTTAAGTACGCAGCAAGGCCGTGATTTTCTTGATCAGCATTTGGCGTATATGGTTTCTATAGGACAACTCACTGAATCGCGTAAGGAGGCACTCAATCGTATTGTTGCGGGCTTACCCGAAGCAGGCACATCAGGCTCAACTAAGTTTAGAGCGCCAGAGTCAGTAAATTTGGAATTTCAGACCGGATTACGCAAAGGTACTTTATTGTTCGGTAACGTGCGTTGGGTTCACTGGAACGATTTTGAGTTTAAACCGTATCGTTTTGGTGAAATCTCAGAAGTTGTTGGGGTTCTATCAACGCCAAGTCGTCCAAATGGTTTTAATCTGGTTCGTTATTATGATGATCAATGGTCTGCCAATCTTGGAATTGGACAACGCCTAAGCGATAAATGGTCGGGTTCAGTTTCTGTAGGTTGGGACTCGGGAGCAGGTGAGCGCGTGTCCACAGGCGGGCCAGCTAAAGGTTATTACAGTGTTGGTCTTGGTGCACAATATAGTCCAACTTCAAAATACTTTATTTCAGGTGGAATGAAGTATCTATGGCTTGGTGATGCCAAAGGTCAGCTTGGTGCTCAGGCAGGCAGTGAATATTATGTGGGTGAATATAAAAATAACTATTCAATCGGTTACGGTTTGAAAATTGGTTATAAATTTTAACTTAACAATAATGACATAGATGACACAGAAGAAAATCGAAATTTTTCTCTATCATAAAGGACGATAAGATGACAAAACAGATCTGGTTAGACGAATATAAGCAATGGAATATAGAAAGTACGATTACATTGCCGGATGAACACACTTCACTTCTCGATTTATGGGACAACAGTTTTAATAAGTTCCAGCAAAGAAAGGCTTTTATATTTGCAGATCAATCTTTTTCTTATGCTGAAATCGATTTATATAGTCGAAAAGTAGCAACATTCTTGCAAAGTTTAGGGCTAGAAAAAGGTACACGTGTTGCCGTGATGATGCCCAATATTATTCAGTACCCAATTATTTCACTTGCCGTCATTCGTGCAGGTTACATTCTAGTCAATATTAATCCACTCTATACAGCCCGTGAATTAAAGCATCAATTAAATGATGCTGGCGCAAAAGTCTTATTTATATTAGAGCAGTTTTTACCTGTTTATGAGGCAGTCAAAGAACAAGTTTCGGTTGAACAAATTATTACCACCACCATGACTGAAATGTTGGTCGACCAACCTACTGAATTAGACACCTTAGATTCTAAAAAATACGCTTTTAAGCAAATCTTATTGAAGACAAATGCCCAAGACTATATACGTCCTAAGCTTATTCTTGAAGACACTGCGCTTTTACAATATACGGGCGGAACAACAGGTGTCTCCAAGGGCGCAGAATTAACCCATAAAAATATTGTCGCCAACTTATTACAAAATAATGTGGTTTTTAAAAGCTACTTAGGTGACCGAGATGCTTTCGAAGATGAAATAGCGATCTGTGCCTTACCGCTTTATCATATTTTTGGTTTTACTGTCTGTTTATTGCACAGTGCAATGAACAAAGGTTATGCCACTGTTTTAGTTCCAAATCCGCGTGATTTAGATGCTCTTGTACATTGTTTTGAAAAATATCGTCCTACGGTTTTTCCTGCTGTAAATACTTTATTTAATGCACTGATTAATCATGAAGGCTTTAATAAGCTGGACCATAGCCGTTTAGAAATTACCACTGGCGGCGGTATGGCAATTTTGAAATCCACTGCCGATGGATGGGAAAAACTGACAGGACGTATTATCCGTGAAGGGTATGGCTTATCAGAAACGTCGCCTGTTGCGACCTTTAACCCGCCAATCTCTAATACTTTTAGTGGCACGATCGGTATTCCTGTACCGAGCACGGATATTGCAATTTTGGATGATGAAGGTCATCAATTAGCACCCGGTGAAACTGGAGAAATTGCAATTCGTGGCCCGCAGGTCATGAAAGGTTATTGGAATTTACCTGAAGAAACGAAAGCAGTCATGACTGCTGATGGTTTCTTTAGAACGGGTGATATTGGCTTTATGAATGAAAAAGGCTATACCAAAATTATTGACCGTAAAAAAGACATGATTTTAGTTTCAGGCTTTAATGTTTTTCCGAACGAAATTGAAGAAGTTTTAGCCCAACATCCCAAAATTTTAGAAGTCGCCGTGGTTGGTATTGCAGATGAAAAATCGGGTGAAGTGCCTAAAGCCTTTATTGTCAAAAAGGATGACTCTTTATCGGTTGAAGAAATCCAAATCTATGCAAAAGAAAACCTGACTGGCTACAAACAACCACGCTATATTCAATTTATCAATGAATTACCCAAGTCGAATGTGGGTAAAATTTTAAGAAAAGAACTAAAGGTTTAATAAAAACTTTTAATTAAAAACATAAGCGTATGGGACTAGAAGGTCCATAAATAAATGAAAAAGGAATGAGATTATGGGTTCAGGATTAATTACCGTATTTTTACCAATTGCACTCGCAATTATTATGGCTGGTTTGGGCCTAGAGTTGACCATAAATGACTTTAAACGCGTGCGACAACACCCCAAAGCCGTCTTTATCGCATTATTTTGCCAACTGGTTATTTTAGTCGGTATTGCATTTATTATTTGTAAGGTTCTTGCTTTACCACCAATGCTTGCTGTTGGATTAATGCTCCTTTCTGCATCACCGGGCGGGCCAACAGCTAACTTATTTAGTTATCTCTATAAAGGAGATATCGCTTTAAATATTACTTTAACGGCTATAAATTCGGTCATTGCTGCCTTTACACTTCCATTAATCGTGAATTTTGCAATACAGCACTTTATGGAAAATGGACAAAATGTAGGTTTGCAATTCTCTAAAATCATACAGGTTTTTCTCATTATTCTAGTGCCCGTTGGGATCGGGATGTTAGTTCGTCATTTTGCGCCGCATACGGCTGAAAAGCTCAATAAACCTGTGCGTATCTTTGCTATCGTTTTTCTCGTATCAATCATCATATTAGCAATTGCGCGAGATTACCAAAATCTGATGACGTATATTGGACAAATTGGATTGGCAACTTTGCTGTTCTGCGTATGTAGTTTAATGGTTGGCTATTTTGTTCCAAGATTATTGGGTGTAAATAGCTTTCAGGCAAAAGCTTGCGCGTTTGAAATTGGAATTCATAACAGTACCTTAGCCATGACCATTGCTTTTACAGTAATGGCAAGCAGTATGGCCGCTATGCCAGCAGCAGTTTATTCATTATTTATGTACATTGTTGCTGCAATCTTTGGCACATTGTTAAATCGTCTAGAAAAGAAAGACATCACCCAAATATCACCTAAAACGTACTCAAAGAATCTTCAGTAATATCTGGCAGATAAAGGTATTTAATTACCACCAGATGTTGAGAGTTTGAAATAAAAGAGGAGGCTAATACCTCCTTTTTTAGTCTCAAAATTTAAAATATTTATGGCCGAGCAAACGCAGTCATAATAAAAAGAAAGCGTTAGAGTGCTGTTATAAAAGCAAATTGTTAAGCCAATATTTAAGGTTTTCCTTAATTATGTAATTAAATGAAAAACAATAATTTAATTAAATAATTTCTAGCCAATTTCACATTGACAGCTCAAATATTGAAGATTACCATTTGCGGGCTGGCCTACATTGCCAGCCGGTTTTGACGGACCGCTATTTCAACCACATCAGGATTATTTCTTCTGAGGAGTAGTCTTGTGTGCACACCTCGTTCCCTCCCGTAGCGGTAGGACGGGAGTGGGACACTTTCGAGTGTGCTGGAGTTGAAACCAGTCCGTCAACCCGCTTCCGTTCTGCCACCATAATTTATAATGCTTTGGCAGAACTCCCAAAAGAAGGAGTTGGCTATGCACATTCATAAATTATCGGCAGTCACTGTCAAAAACTATCTCGACACAACTTAAAATTTTAAAGCAGTTTGATGAGCCATAGGCTTTTCAGGCTTTAAATTATTACGTCTAAAACTTAGCAACAATAAAACTTGAGATGTGCCAAGCAAAGTCTTTACGGCTTTGCTGTGCCTTTTTTTCTCCCAGAAAAGGCACAGGCTTTTTTATCTCTTTTAGCAACAACAAGAATTTATAACGGTAAAATGATGCCAACTTTAGAAAGATCTTCCAAAAAATTACAGGTTATTCATACAGCAATAGAGCTGTTCAATCTCTATGGATTTCACAATGCGGGTGTGGACTTAATCGTCAAAAAATCCAAGATTCCTAAAGCCACTTTTTATAACTACTTTCACTCAAAACAGCGACTTATTGAAATGTGCATATCCTTTCAAAAAAGCAAACTCAAAGAAGAAGTGCTGGCAATTATTTACTCAAGCCGTTACAGAACCTCAAGCGATAAACTCAAAGAGATTATTGTTTTACATGTCAATTTTAATAGCTTGTACTATCTATTACTTAAAGCCATTTTTGAAACTAAACAGATTTACCCGCAGGCCTACCGTATAGCGCTTGAATATAGAAAATGGCTGCTTAAAGAACTTTTTGACTTGGTTTTTAGTTTGGACACCCATGCGTTAAAACCAAGTGCCGACATGGTTTTAAACTTAATTGATGGCTTGATGTTCCAGATTTTAAGCTCAAAAAGTTTGGAAGAGAGGGATGTGGTGGTGGAGAGGTTTTTTGGGGTAATATTTGATAATGTTTAATTCTAAATTTTACTCACTAAAGGTTAGAGATTAATTTAAAGTTATAACTGTAGACTATGAAAACTAAACAAATAATTGAGGGGATTTTAATGCAAGATGTGAGGGATGGTTTATTAATACTTGAAAATAAAGAAGTTGATAATATTGCTGAAGTCTATTCTTTTGAACAAATTAGAGAAATACTTATTTTTGCTCTATCAGATAGTACTTCAGAATATTGGACAATATTAGCTCTAAACCTATTGAATAAAAAATCCGAGTATATTTCTGATGAAATAATCTTAATACTTAATAAAATAGCAAGTATGCCAAAAAGATATACACAAAAAACTAGACATGAAGCATTAAAAATATTTAAAAAACAACTTGGAAATATTAATTATTGAGTCTATATGAATTAACTTTTCAAAAATATAGTTGTTAATTTAATATAGGAGTGGCTATGTATAGATTGGATATGCCGCAGTGAAAAGTATGAATGAAAACTACGTTAATCTTTTCATAGTGTTGGAGTTTTATTGTGCAGAATATTAAAATGAAAGATGACTCATGTCATTTTTTTACTGAGCAAGATATTACAAGTAAGCAAGTTATTAAAGTTTACTTTGATATATCTGATTTTGAAGAAATTCAAGAAGTTTATGATTTTTTTGGTGATAAAATATATGGAAATAATCGAGAATATTTGAATGATATTCATCCAAATACAAAACAATTTGGAAGGAATTTGTCAGCATTTCATGATTATTTAAGAGGGTATTTGATCGGTATTTTTTCAGAAAAAAGAAATGAAATTTTATCAATAACTATAACCAATAACAGAAATAAAAATGTTGATGATGATTGGTTGGATTTCTTTAGTATAATTATGCAAACATTTTTTGATGCACATAAAAAGATAAAATATGGAATTTATATGGACTTGAATTTTTCAAGAAGCATTATGGCTAATATGATGGATTATTTTAGTTTTTTAATTTCTGATTATCATAATAGGCCAAAAGACGAGCTGGATGAGAATGGTAATTATGTGTAAAAGTTTTTAATTTGGTATACTAAGTTGTGAATATTTATAGATCTATTTCAAGGCTTCCCAATCTATAAGGTACTTTATATGAGTAATTTGGTGACTATGCTTTCTTCTATTAAAGCTGAAAAAAATTATTTTATTGAAAAATTAGAAAAGGTTAATGGATATTCAGAACAAGAAATCGCTGAAATTGAGAAATTAAATAATATTTCTGTGCATGGTCAATTGAAAGAGTTGCTAACAACTATGGGTAAATGTTCAGGAGGGTTGATTTTTGGTGATGATTTTTACATATACAGATATTATAGAAATGCGGGATTTAATATACAAAGGCAAAAAAATTTAATGGCTGATGAAGAACTTGCTATCAATTATAGAGAGAGTGGTGAGAAATTAGATTTAGCTGAAGAACAATATTTTGAGATTTGTGGTGAGAATGAACATGCTAATATTTTCTTCATGTATACAAAGGATATTAATGATATTGTTTATGAGTGGGATGAAAATAGCAATACAGTAAAAAGATTTGGAACACTATTTGAGTACTTAATTCGATACAGAAAGAGATTAGGTTCATATTCGTCTCAAGGCACAAGTCGAGGTGATGAAGATCCTACTTTATTCGATGAGTTAACAACAGGAAGATTATTGCTTTCTAGCTAAATTAGAAATAATACAACTTTATTTGTAAAAAGTTTTACAAGCTATATATTAAAACTATCTTATGAATTTTAAATAATTTTATTCCGAAATATTGGTTTTTAAATTTATAATTATTAAGTTAAACATTCTTAAGAAATATTTTCTTATATTGTGAAACCTATTGAGATTGCCTGATGAAAGAAATAAGAGAATTAAATAAATTATTAAAATGTTATAAAAAATATAGTATTGGAAGTTTAATTAATTCATTAAAATTTGATCAAAAATACATACTAGATACCTTAGATGGGGAAGATATACTTTTTCCTCATCATATAGTTAGTATGTCTATATCTTATGCCCAATTGGCATTCTTAAAAATTGAAAATAATAAGGCAGATATGGATGCTTTAAATAGTTTAAATCTTGCCTTGATGTATGCAGAGGTGGGAAGAGCATTACAATTAAATGATTTTAAAATAAAACCTTTAGATAAAATGAATGTACATGAGTTAAAGAAGTATTTTTCAGAATTTTCTGCACTACTTTTTTGGGCAATTCTATTGAATAATAAAAATTTAGCAAAGAAATTAGCGCGCCAAGTGGAGTTTTGTTTACAACAAAAATTTCTATCTGATTTCCCTTTAAGTTATGACTATTTTTCATTATGGGCTTATTACAAATGGATTAATGAAGAATTTACATTAGAATCAAAGATAGATGGAAAATTTAAAGATTTGATAAATAATTGGTCATGTGACACAGTATTTTTAGAACCATTACTCATAGATATAGCAAATTTACACTGTGAAGAATTAATAGATAATGATTTACGTAAGTATCCTCCAAAATTCATAAACGCTCCATTCACTTTATTGCCACTTGAAATTCATGTGATTAATAAATTACGTGCATTAGATAAATTAGATGAAATATCTTTAAATCATCCTTTAATGAACACTCATTCAGCAAAAATTAAAGAATTTGAAGTGATAAGTGATGATTTGCTTGAAACGATACAGATAAATTTTTTGTAGCTGAATCAACCTACTCAAAAGTTTGGTTGCAAACAGATGGGGGTACAGGAGGATACAATGGCATGAATTTATATATCTACCGAATATATTGATAAATTTGAATTAATTATAGTCATTACTTAGAAATGGCTATGTATAGATGGGTATACCGCAGTGCAAATTATGATTGAGCCATCAGTTCTTAGAAGCAAATCTCCATTTTTTATTATTGCTAAAAATTTCTTTATTTTTGGATTGCTTTGGACTTTATCTTTATTCTTGTATAATGTTTTTGACTATGAGTCATATTCTTCCATATTTATTTATCTAATTAGTTTCTATGCTAATTATTTTTTTGGATATTTAATATCTAAACCTATTGTTTTAGACCTTGACTCTAACACTCTTAATCGAATTAAGTTTTTAAGCCTTATATTTTTTGTTCTTTATTATGTAATAGTATTTCTACGGTTCTTTCTATTTGAAATTCATGATGATTTATATGGTTTTAGACTTGGATTTGGACTCATTTTCCCATTCTGGACACTAACCCCAATTTTTATCACTAATCTGAAGAATAAGTTTTATATTTATTTATGTGTCGTGCTATGCGCTCTAGAAGTAATTTTTTGGGTAATGTTTTTTAAAATGAGTGAGTCTGAATTTTACAAGAGACCTTCATCTGTTGCTATGTTCACAAGTTCTCTTATATTCGCCTTAACTTTTCCTTGGTATTTATCTTGGCTAAGAGAAAT
This sequence comes from Acinetobacter sp. LMB-5, assembly GCF_001541635.1. Lineage (NCBI taxonomy): Bacteria > Pseudomonadati > Pseudomonadota > Gammaproteobacteria > Moraxellales > Moraxellaceae > Acinetobacter > Acinetobacter sp. LMB-5. The sequence continues at coordinate 54,702 of NZ_LRDR01000015.1, forward strand.
AGACATCAATAAATGGGTTTTACCATTCTTTTTTAAAGAAGATAGATTTATATCTAAATTAATATCATGGGTAGCAATAGGACTTGGTAGTTGCTTTATGTTTTTATTCTATCTTTTCTTCTAAAAATGAATCCTAAAAGGAGTACCTATGAGATCTTTACATCAGGTAGCAGCTAGTGAAATAGCAGTAATACCTTACTATCTGAAAGGGTATCAGCAACATGGTTTGCAGTACGGTATAAACGAATATGAAAGAGCTGAACCATTAGGTGCGCAATGTACAAATTGCCATACCATTCTATGGATAACAGGTCGTAATGATCCTATTTTGAATGAAGATGATAGTAATATACCTGACAGTGGATCAATTTACAGAGGGTACTATAAAAATAAACTAAAACGGTTTTTAAGTTCATTACCTCCCTGCCCAAATTGTCATCAACAGGCATATGATTTATTCATTAATAATACAACATTAACTAGATTTGAAGATGGTAGCCCAGCTCCAAAATATCCAGAGGAATATTATGGGGTTGATGAAGAAATGTCTGCACCAATGAAAGACAAAGCCGTGTGGTGGTATGGCAATCAAGCTGAAGCTAAAAGACTTAATTTGAAATTGTTATAATATTTTTAAATATGCGCTTGATAATCAATAACTATTACTTGTGAAGATTTTGCACATATTTGAATTACAGGCATTTTAGTAGGCCAGAGGCACAATGACATGAATTTGTATCCAATACCTGCTGATTTTATTAATGAAAAGGTGAACCTTTCATGGTGTGATATCAAATGGGGCTATGAAAAGAATCTCCTTACTTCAGAAATACCAATAAAAAAAGCAGAAAATATTGTATTAACAGGGAACTATACTAAAGCTGAACTTGAGCTGTCATTCCTTATTCCGAGTGAATCAAAGAACATCACTCTTTTTATTAATGAACTATGTCCTACCTTTAAAGAAGATGAATATGAGAACATCAGTCAAAAATGGTTATATGTAATTCTTAGTTGGCTCTGGCTTAATCGAGAAAGTTTTGAAGATCCTTTAGATGAGGTGGAACGTATTTATACAGATTTTGATTATCCAGCCGAAATCGATAATTTTATTAAATATATGCCTCCTACGGATGGATACGATCCTTCATTGTATTCTCATGCAGAAAATATTAATCGCTTAATGAAGAATTGGGAAAATTATTTACAACAGAGTGCTCTAATGTACAAATAAAGCACTATGTGATTTATGACACTTAAGAATATTAGGCAAATTTTTTAAATAGTGGACAACCATCAAATGCTACAAGATATTGGGGATCAGTATCCAAATGGCACAATTAATAAAGAAATTATTGAAAATTTTGCAGCTACCTTAGAAGTTATATTTCCACCAGAATATGTTGAACTTATTTCTCAACATGATGGCATCTATCCTGAAATTTCTAGCTTTGACTATGTTGATACTGACGGTGAGCTAAATATCAGTACAGTAGAGTTAGGAGGATACTTGCATGAACCTAGAATAGAAGGGATGCAATTTCCTGAAGGCGATGATGACTATGAGGGAAAGTTAATTAGCTTTGGATCTACACCTGGTGGAAATTTTATATGTTTCGATTACAGATTTCCTTGGATCAAAGATCAACCTAAGATTGTGCTTGTTTTACATGATGAATTCTATAATTTTGGAATAAATGAGGGTAAAAGAAAGGTTCTGTATCTAGCAGATAACTTTGTGCATTTTATAAATTCATTACATGAATTTATTGAGTATTAGCAATCTACGATAGTTTTATGATTTTTAAATAATAATTTATTTAAAAGTGCTCAATAGTTGAAAAATAACAATTTGGAGACAGAGCGATTGGTAAAGTAAATATTAAAGGCTAGTAATGATTTTATATGTTTGTAGTTATGTAGTAAGAACCCCATTTTTTTCAGAGAAAAGAATAGATTTAAAAGAAATGGGTTGGGAAAAATTATCAAATATAATTAAGAACGTTTTTTATTTTGGAGGTAGTGTCATTATTCATAAGACAGACGCAGATTATTCTGAAGAGTCTGAGCGATTAGCATATAGTGATATTGATAGCTACAGCATGGTTTGTGATTCTAGATATGGTTATTTGTTGGGATGTAGTATTAGTGAAAATGAAGAATATCCTGCTGGTACTTATTTACGTCTTGTGAACAGAGCCGCTAAAAATCCTGATGAAATTTATATTTTTGAACCCCATGAAGATGAATGGAAAGCAAAATATGTTAATCAAGATTTAGAATTATCATTAAAATTATTTAAAGATATTTACGAGGATGGCGAATTATCATTTGAGTCAAAAATAATGTTTGAGTAGCTAAATAAGATTTAAAAAATTAATAGCAAAAATGTAGTATTTCCAATCTCATTATATTGTTGGATATTTGGGTGACACAGTTGTAGTTATGAAATCCTAAGTGTTTGAAATAATTCGATTGTAGTGATAGAACTTCTGAAATTGAACCTGTGCAAGGTAAATACTGGATTGCTTTATAGTGGGCTAAGTATAACTAAATTGCACTTTTGACATTAGAGAAAGTTCACGAAGATATGGGAGTTTTTTATTTTACACATTGCTTAAAAAATATACAGAAACCTCCCTAAAACGAGTTGGAACACTACAAACGCGAATGATACGTTAAGTTTCACTCTTCCCAATAAGTGAGGTGAGCAATGAAATTGTTAGCTTTGATTAGTATGGGAGTTGCAGCGAGTTATTGGTATAAAACTATAAAAGATAGCAAGCCAACTCTTCTAAAACCAAATTTTGATGAAATAGTAAAAAACTTTGTATTAGCAGAATTTAACGCCTAATACATACCGTTAATTTTAATTAAATAAAAAGCTCATCGGAAGGTGGGCTTTTTATTGTAGTGGTTTTTATTTATTTTATTGTTGACTGTTAAAATTTAAAAATATATTTTGTCTTTTTTGTTTTTTAATTCAATGAACTAAGAAATTATGAATAAATATCTTATGCTAACTCTTCTTGCAGCTTCTACTCTTTCTTTGACTGGTTGTGCACAAATGTTTCCAGCTCAAGCTACTAAACTTGAAAATGGAAACTATATGATTCAAACCACTTCTAATATTTTAGGTTCTAATAAAGCAATGGAAAACAAAGTAAACAAAAAAGCTGAAACCATTTGTGCTGGTAAAGGCTTTAGTGAAATAAATAATAATCATCAAACTCATAGCCAACAGATTTATACAGCTCAAGTAATTACAACAGGTACCTATAAGACTTTCAATAAGACGATTAAATGTAATTAACCACTTTTACAGATTGCAATTGAACCCACTTCGGTGGGTTTTTTTAAAGGTAATTTTAATTTGCCGAACTTCTTACGGTTCAAGAGGCTTACTTTTATTTAGTCTTGGTCTTTTTATCTTTGAACATTGGTGTCATAGTTAAGAAATTTAAAGATATTTAAATTTATCATAGTGTTATTATAAGAAAGTTTAATATTAATTAACTGTAATATGGGTTATATGAATAAATTGCATAAAAATGAATCTCCAGAAATGATTCTAGCTTTTGAGAGTGCTATAAGTACATTTAAATATTTTTGGCGTGAACTTTATTGGGAATATCGACGGATTGTTCCAGCTTTAGAACTGGCTTATGTGAAATGTGCATTTATCCAAGAAAACCTTGAAGATAAAAATCAACCTTTAATTGAGTATATGTGGATTGATCAAGTTGATTTTGATGGCAGTATAATTTCAGGAACTTTGTTAAACGAACCTTATATTATTGATAATGTGCAAGCTGGTGAAACAGTAAGGCTTCAATTTGAGTCTATAGTCGATTGGATGTTCTTATCTAATGGCACTGTTCATGGTGCGTTTACGATTCAAGAATATCGTAAGACTTTAAATACATCAGGTCGTAAAGAATATGACGAGGCGTGGGGGATTGATTTTGGTAATCCTGATGAAATTTTTCTAGTTTATGACCAGAAAAATTGTCCCGAAAATCTAGACGAACATCCCATGTGTAAGAATATTTTGGATCAGTTCATAAATATTATAAATACAGATCGTACAATCATTACTGAAAAAGATGAAAGTGGTAATCAATTATTACATCGTGAAGTTATAGCGGGTAATTATTTATTTGTTCAAGAACTTTTAAGATTGAATACGAATAAGTTGGAAATAAATAATCAATCAATGACTCCTTTAGATTTGGCCCATAAGATGGGTTGGACCAATATTGTAAGTTTACTTAAGTAGCTTTGAATCTAGCCCTCTAATGGAGGGCTTTTTTGTTGTGATGGATCCTAAAGTTACTTTACTAAAGAAGTCATTTAATTAGATGATCGATTTTTTTGTCATGAAAAAAATAATACAGCTCAAAGAACGGCGTGTTATGGTATGTAAACACCTCCAAAATATGGATTAGATATGTCAGACAATACAACGAAATGGCTTTGTGTAGGTGGTGTACTAAGTGGAGAATGGAGAGAGCAGCAATTAGAAGCTTTTGATGTTGATCCTAATGATTTAAATACTCATAGTTATGAACCAATAAAACTTATTAATCCTGTTACCAAAGCAGAACAGCACTTTTATGTATATACGGAGTTACAGGAACAGGCATATGAAAGGGCAATAAATTTTGCCTTATACAAAAATCAATAAGGATGAGAGAGCACTGAGGTGCTCTTTTTAATGAGTGGGTAAGTACTGGTTAATTAGAAATACAATTAAAAAAGCCCCTCATATCTAAGAGACTAGTCATATCAATTTTCTGGAATGAATGGCTGCAATTTCTTAAATAACTAAACAAATCAAATTGATAAAAGTAGTTAATAGTATAATAAATCAGTGCACTAATTTATTCTTAATAGTAGCAGGACCTCAAAATAACTTCCAAGGCACTGTTAAAAAGAAATTATTTGTTATTTGGATCAGGTTGATCATTATTCTCTGGCAGATCTTTTACGGTGCCAGGAACTTCTGATGGTTGAGTTTCGGTAGGTGGTTGTGTTGCAGAATGCTTATTCATTTGAGCTTTAATGATATTAGCGTTGTTAGTTGTATTTTGAGAAAAACTTTTAAAACCTGACATTTTTATCTTCTTATCTTCACTAGGGAAAGTTCATACTACGCTTTAAATCACTTTACATTACGGTTGTTTTAAGACTGATATGTGTTGATATGTCATAGAAATGGACTTTATTTCGACTGTATATTTCGTAAATAAAATCAATTATATGTAACCTGTTGAGTCTTATCCTTTAAAACTTGAAATTATCCTATCTCAATTTCAAGTAGGGGTACATAAAGCACACATATATAAATTTTCTCAATGTACAGATGATTAAATTTTAAAAATTAATTTAAATTAGTTGCCTACAAAATATTGATAGTATAAAAAATTTGTTAAGCATAATATGTCTAATTAAATTGGAGCATATAAATGCTAAAAGACATTACAATTATTGATTACCAAGGAAAAGAAACAAGGGCACAGGCAAACTATACAGAGGAAAATACTAATAGAATCAATCATTCATCTAGAGTTCAGAGAACTAAAGTTGAATATATTTTGTTAAGAGGTGAATTTATTTACCCTACTTTAAATATGGTTTTCAACAGTTCTGATGGCAACAGCTATTATATAGAATATAAATGACTTACTTCTGTGTTTTTTTTATGAGTGATTTTATATATAAAAAGACCAGTTAATTGATCTCTTTTACTCTATTTAAAAAATTAATTCTGCCAATACGGTGTGTCTCCATAGATTTCAGCAAAATAATCTATCACTGCTCTAATGTTGAGTGGTGGATGACGGACATTTGGATAAATGGCTGCGATATGCTGGGGTTGTGATTTAATCGCGACTTCATATTCAGGTAAAAGCTTTATTAAATCACCTTGTTTTAAAGCTTCGCCAATCAGCCAATCAGGAAATAAAACAATCCCCATACCATGAAGCGCAGCTGTCATTAAGCTCTCGGCATTATTCGATGAAAGTAAGGGGGTAATTGGATAATGTACCCATTCTTTATCAGGCTTTCTCACTAACCAGCGGTTAGGACCTTCAAAACCTTTATAGACTAGGCATTTGTGCTGATTGAGCTCTTTCGGCTGATCAAGAACACCATATTTGGCAACATACCGAGGAGATGCTGCTAAATGATACTTTTGTATACCAAAAATACGTGCATGAAATGATGAATCAGTCAGCGTTCCAATCCTAAATATTAAATCTGTGCTTTCGCGTAACGGATCTATAAATTCATCGGTTTGTATTAGCTCGATTAAAAGTCTTGGATAACGTTCTGATAAACCCGCTAACCACGGCGCAATATGCCGTTGACCAAAAAACACAGGGGCATTAATTCGGACGAGTCCGGATGGTTCTATGGTTTTATCTTGCAATGCCTTTTGAGCTTCATCAAATTGTTCAGTAATTCTTTTTGCATATTCAAAAAATAATTTGCCCGATTCGGTCGGTGTAATTGCTCGCGTATTTCGGTAGAAAAGTTGCTGTCCCAACGCATCTTCAAGCTGTTGGATGGTTCGAGAAATCATAGATGCAGATACGTCTTCTTTACGTGCTACATTCGAGAAGTTTTGAGCATTATAAACACTAATAAAGAAGCGAAGCGTGCGGATATCAATCGAATTTGTTAAATTCATTTGTGCAATTTTTGCAAAAGTGATTCATGAATTATGCTGTTTTTCTGATGAATTGGCTACCTTAGTATTCGTTGCCTAGATACAGATGAGGCAATGTAGATGCAAATTCTATTACTACTCCTAACCATTTTAGGGGGAATGGGGCTGTCGGTCGAAGCAGGGCTTTTAGGGCCGTTAGGAAAGGAAGTAGGTGAGTTATGGGCCACGTTTAGTATTTTTGGCGTGGGTGCAGCACTTACCTTTTTACTCATGTTGTTTTTTAGTCCACGTAATAGTCCTTCATTTTTTACACTTCCATCTTGGCAATTACTGGGTGGGGTTTTGGGTCCTGCTTACGTCATTATTTTGACCATTACTACTCCAGTTATCGGTATTGCCATGACCATGATAGGCATTTTAGCGGGTCAGGTGTCTAAAAGCCTGATCATCGACCACTATGGTTTGTTGGGGACTCCACACCGAAAGGTAGACCGTAAACGAATTTTGGCACTCATCTTTATTGTTGCTGCACTTGTACTTGTCGCAAAAGCATAGGAGACCCGCATGACAATTTTAATGATCCTTCTCGCCGTCATTGGTGGTGCTTTACTGAGTGTGCAAGCTGTAATTAATGGTCAACTTGGAACTAAGGTTGGTGTATTTCGTAGTGCTTTTTTGACTTTCTCAGTCGGTGCTCTAATTACTGCACTCCTTATTTTTTACTTTGAACCAAAACAAACCTTAACCTTGTTAGATGTTCCCAAATGGCAGTTGTTGGGTGCTATGTGTGGAGTGCCTTATATTGTCATTATGGTACTGGCCGTGCAAAGAATCGGAGCCGCGGTTGCTACGGTAGCTGTAATTTTTGGGCAACTTTTGATGAGTATCTTGATTGATAACTTTGGCTGGTTTGGTAATGAAATGCTCCCTTTTTCACCGTATCGATTAGGAGCGCTAATCTGCCTAGGGATTGCTTTATATTTTATCTATTCAAGTAGTAAAGACAAAAAGCTAGAAGCGTAATAGGGGGCTTAATAGGGAAATTAATATAGGTCTCATTGTTAGTGGTAAAGCCTACTAATAATGAGGCTATACTTCATATTTTAACTACTTTGATAAATGAAAGAAGTTGCTGTCGAGAGATAGAATTAAAATATAAGAAATATGGTAAAGTTAAAAACCTAATTCAATACATTAAAATTGATATCAAGCTATTGTAGGAAAAACATGGTTAAAATTAAACCTCACCCGGCAACAAGCGGAAATGCATCGGCTGATCGCCTTTTAACTTTGTTAACTGCTTTTAGAATAGGTGATAAATCTTTAACCCTAGCAGAACTCGCAGAACGAACAGAATTAAATAAAGCAACCATCATGCGCTTAATCGTTTCGCTAGAAGATTTTGGTTTTGTTAACCGTCTTTCGGATGGCAGATATACGCTTGCCAGCGAAGTTATGCGTTTAAACACAATTTATCAAGATGCTTTAGATCTAGAGAGGCATGTGGTTCCGTGTTTACAGCAACTTGTTGATGAAACTGGTGAAACTGCTTCATTTTACGTTAAACATGGGGCATATCGTCTTTGCCAATACAGAGTGAACTCTACCCATCGACTGCGTGTTCATATTCAGCCGGGCGAAGTTCGACCAATGGATGGAGCAGCAGGCGCTCAAGCATTGCGATCAACACACGAACAAGTTTTAGCAAGAACTGAACCTTTTTATTCAACGGGTGTAACGGAACCACATGCTGCTTCAATGGCATTGCCAGTGTTTGACGCTCAAAATGATGTAGTTGGAGCATTAGTCGTTTCAGGGCCATCAAGTCGTTTTACTGCGGAAATTGCAAAATCTGTGGGGGATTTTTTCTTCAAAATTGCAGATGATTTAACGAAAAGTTTAGGTGGTAAGAGTATTCGTAATTAATTCTAATATTGTAGATATAAAAAGGGGCTAAATCGTTAGCCCCTTTTTATGTATGTTGTTTATGAAGTACTTTGTGGTTGGCTAAACAAAACAGCTTTCTTTCTAGACATAATGAAAACCATGATAGCCGACACGAGATTTAAGGCTGCAAGTGGAAGTAAGGCAATAGCGTGGCTTCCTGTTGCATCATGAATTGCGCCATAGATATTCACCATCATGCCGCCACCAATCAGGTTAGCGCATGCGCCAATGGCTGCTAGTCCTGCCGCCGTTGTAGTCGGTGACATCCATGAGGATGCTAAAGCCCAGAAAGGTCCTTTCATAGAATAAGCACCAATTAATACGACACTGAGTAAAAAGATTGTGCCAATAAGTGAAGACGTGAACAAAGCAATTAATAAACCAAAAGAGATCATCAATAGTGTGATTGCTGTATGCCAACGGCGTTCATTTTTACGATCAGAACTACGACCCCAAAAAATCATTGCAATAGAAGCTAAGCCATAAGGAATCGCATTTACTAAACCAATTTCTACATTGCTTAAACCGAATGATTTAATTAATTGTGGTGCCCAAACACTCATTGTACTTCCAGCAGCAGAAGCACCAGAATAAATAATGATCATAGACCAAATATATTTATTCCTTAAAAGTTGCCATAGTGAAATATGGCCAATTGGGGTTTTTTGTTGGCGTTCAAACTGTAATCTTTCAACTAACCAAGCTTTTTGTTCGCTATTGAGCCATTTTGCTTGTTCTGGTCGATCAGTGAGAACAAATAGGCAGGCGATACCCAGTAAAACAGCAGGAATGCCTTCTAAAATAAATAGCCAATGCCATCCACGCATGCCTAACCAACCATCTAGGGATAATAAAAGCCCAGATAATGGTGAACCGATAAAGTTTGCACCCGGAATCGCCACCATAAATATTGCGACCATTCTGGCTCTATAATTAGCAGGCAACCAATAGGTTAAATATAAAATGACACCAGGGAAAAAGCCTGCTTCGGCAGCGCCGAGTAAGAACCGCATAATATATAATGATGTGGAGCTTTCAACGAATGCAGTTGCGGATGATATTACCCCCCACGTCACCATAATTCGGGCAATCCATACTTTTGCTCCAAATTTTTGCATGGCGAGGTTGCTGGGTACTTCAAATAGAAAATATGCAAAGAAAAATAAGCTACTGGCAAAACCAAAAGCAGTAGCTGTTAATCCAAGGTCTTCATTCATTTGTAATGAAGCCATACCAATATTGCCACGATCAATAATAGCGATGACATAACAAATTGTTAAAAAAGGCAATAATCGCCACGCCACCTTGCGCATCGTTTCGCGTTCAATCGCACTCGGTTGAGAGTATTCTGTAGACATAAAAAAATCCTTTTTTATATTCAGTATTTTAATTGTTCTCGCATCTAAAAGCTTAGAAACAATTGAGTTCCATGATTAGCTATTAAGTAACTTCCAGTTAGCGATAGCTCGTGGGTTTAGTAATTGGCCATTCCAAATACTCACAATCTGTTCAAGTGCTAAAAGACCGACGCGATTACGTGAATCTGTTGTGTTTGCTCCTATGTGAGGAGTTACAACTAGATTAGGTAATTCCCATAGTGGATTATCTTTTTCTGGTGGTTCTGAAGAAAAGGTATCTAAACCTGCACCAGCAATTTTATTATTTTTTAGTGCATCAACTAATGCTACCTGATCAATTAATTCACCACGTGCTGTATTGATTAAGATGCTTGAGCGTTTCATCTTTTCAAATTGGGCATGAGAAAATAAGTGTCTGTTCTCTGCTGTAAGTGGGCAGTGTAGGCTAATAATGTCACTGGTTTCTAAAAGTTTTTCAAAGTCGTGTTCCTTTTCTACATAATCGAGCTCTGGCAAATTTTGTAAAAACGGATCATATACTTTTACTTTCATGTTTAAGGGAGCCACTAACTTCATGAGTATGCTACCGATTGCCCCTAAACCAATTAAGCCCAGTGTTTTACCATATAACTCCACGCCATTTGCACTTGCTTTGTCCCAATGACCTTCTCGGATACGTTGGTCTAACCATGTGACTTGTCGAGCAACATTAAACATGAGTGCAAAAGCGTGTTCGGCGACAGATTGTGCATTTGCGCCTACTGCAATAGTGACAGGAATTTTTCGTTCAGCAGCAGCTTGAGTGTCGATTGTGTCAAACCCAACACCATGTTTTGCAATCACTTTTAAATTATCAGAAGCAAAAATCATATCTCTAGAAAGTTTGCCTGTTCGAACAATGATTGCATCAGGTTGTTCATCATGGATGAGTTTTTCCATTTCATCTTTTGCCATGTAGGGTTCAGTTGGAATCAACTGAATATCATGGGACTGAGCATACAGTAACGCATCTGAAGTTAATGTTGGCCCCGTGATAAGAACTTTACGTTTCATTTTGACTTACACTCCATTTAAGTATTTTGAGCAAAATACGTCCTTAACAATCCACATTATTAAAACGTCATTTCAAAAAAATAGTCAATAGTAAAAATTATATTTAAAAATCGAGTAAATTTTAGTTTAAATTTAATTAAAAATGAAATGACATTTCAAAAAAATGCTGTCATATTAATTTGCACAAGAAAACTGATCTAAGGGAAAAGTTATGGCAATTGGTTTTAGAGTGCTAAAAAACGACAGAAAAGTTGAGCAAAAATGGATTGAGCAATATCGAGATCTACCAGTCGCTAATGTCAGTGACTCAATGAATCGAATGACTTCAGGTGGGGCTCAATTAAGACCAATGCATAAAAAGGGATATCTTTGTGGGCCTGCCATTACAGTTAAGGTTCGTCCGGGTGACAACTTGATGTTGCACTATGCTATTGATATCGCCCAGCCGGGAGACGTCATTGTGGTTGATGCTGGTGGCGATCTAACCAATGCATTAATTGGAGAGATGATGGTTGCTTATGCCATTAAGAAAGGTATAGCCGGCATCGTTATTAATGGCGCTATTCGTGATTCGGTTGTCATTGGAGAGGGAGATTTTCCACTTTTTGCGGCAGGAATTTCACATCGAGGACCTTATAAAGACGGACCTGGGGAAATTAATGTTCCTATCGCGATTAATGGAATGGTGGTTGAACCTGGAGACTTGATTTTAGGTGATGAAGATGGGCTTTTAAGCGTGCCTTATGCGGAAGTTGAAGAAGTTTATCTGAAAGCAAGCGCCAAACATGCTGCTGAACAAAAGCAATTAGAGCAAATCGCCGTAGGTGAAAATGATCGTAGTTGGGTGATTAACAGCTTAAAACAAAAGGGATGTGAATTACCCGAATAAGGTTATTCAAAACCATTCAAACACAAAGGGAACTAGCGAAGTCAATGATTGAGCTTCGTTAGCCTATCTAAAGTTAATTCAATAATCATTATTTTACTGATTGAAAAATAGGAAATTTCAATTCGGTCTATGTGATTTCGTCTAAAGGAAAAAGACATGAAATATAAAGGGATAATTTCTTTATCATTATTAATGAGTATGACTTTGCAGCAAGCCAAAGCTGAAAGCGAAGATAACTCAGCGCTAAATGAAAAAATAATTAAATTACAACAGCAAATAGATTATCTCATGGAGAGGCAGAACTTAAATCGAAATAACGGATTGAATAAAGCACCTGAATTGAGTCAAAACAAAACATCAAACACTGACAAGCCTGTTTCGACTGATCAGACTAAAATTAAATTTTATGGAAATATACGTGTTGATGCTGCATATGATTTTGAAGGTTCAACGCGTTCAATTGCGAATAAAACAGGGGCAATACCATTAAGCAATTCAAACTCAACAAGTAAATCATTAAATGTCTCTGCTGCGACTTCACGTGTAGGGTGGATATCGTTAAGCCGACCTCGAAAGGAGATTTGGTTGGAAAGCTAGAAGCCGACTTCATGGGAAGTGGTGGAGATAACGGTAATGGTTCGGTTCGGGTTAGACACGCTTATATTTCACTAGGAAACTGGCTAATTGGCCAAACCACTTCACCTTTTGTGAATAGTGATACTGCTCCAAGTTTGGTTGATTTTACAGGTGCGATGGGCACAGGAACTCAGCGTAATGTACAGGTCCGTTATCAGCACATCGTTGACGCCAAACAAAAATTATTAGTCGCTTTGGAAGGCGGGGATGTTGAAAATAAAAATGTAGAAGGTGGAAGCCGTTTTCCTGCATTAACCATGCGATATGAATTTAAAAATCCAGATTTTTTGGTTCAATTACATGGCATGCTTCATGAAAATCGAGCAGTTTCTGACACGAATGAAGAGCAAACTAAACTTGCTTGGGGTGCTGGATTAGGTACAAAGTATAAGCTTTCTGAAAATGACTCAGTTGTGTTTAATTACTATCACATAGCTGGCGATAACCGTTACATGCTTTATTCAAAAGATAATGATGCTTTCTACTTTGATAAAAATCGAATGTATTTAAGTGAATTTGATTCTATTGAGTTAGGGTATATGCGTAAATGGAATGAAAATTTACGCTCTTCTTTGTCTGCTGGTAGTCTTATCTATAAAGATTCAAATTTTTCAGAAAATAACCCTGATCAAAATAAAAGGCTAATCAATGCGAGCGTCAATTTATTTTGGACGCCTGTTGAGAAAGTCGATCTTGGTGTTGAATACACCTATGGAAAGAGAGAAACATTTTCAGATTTAGAAGGGAAACTATCCCGAATCAATTTATTAGGTCGATACAATTTTTAATGTAATCCCAGCCACTTTAATATCAGAAGTGGCTTTCTTTTATCTGAGAAGGGCTAATATTATGGAACAAATTAATTATGCCAATGCAAGATCACAATTTTCAAAGGTCATGGAAAGAGTGCTGTTAGGTTACGCCGTAAAAATTACACGAAAAGAGAAAGATGCTGTGGTTCTAATTAGTGAAAAGGCATACCTTGAATATAAAAATGCAATGTTTGAGCTCAATAAATTAAAAAACAAAGATTTTTAACTCCCAACGATCCGCTTCTCAAGCATTTCCATAAAAGTTTTTAAAATAATATTATGGTTTTGCCTTTCTTCTATCATCATTTACTTTTGTTTTAAGCCATGAAAGCTAGTGTAGCTTTAGAAATTATTAAAATTAAGATCAAATTATTGTGCTAATTAAATATAGTCTTGGTGAGGTAAATTATATCGATTAATAAAATTATTATTATGAATTTTTATGGATTTTATTATTTTTTGTGGTAAATTTTTTGCGTTATAAATAGGTTTTTACAAAAATGCAAAACATACTTACTTTTATTAAAAATGGTCAAAAAATTACTTTAGATGCTTCTTTAGTTCAAAGTGTAAAAGATACTGGAAATGGTTTTGAAATTACTCTTAAAAGTGGTGAGGTAATTCAAGCTGAATCATATAGTATTAGTCCAAATAATCAGTTCATAGAGCAAGTTTCTAGTCAGCAAGTAGTAAATAATTCTGAGGCTGAGGGGAAAGTTGAAAAGGACGAAGTTTTAAAAGAAAAGAGTTTATTGGATTCACAAGCAATGTTATGGGGTGGCGCTGCGATCGCAATTGGTGGTATTGCGGTAGCAGCATCAAGTGGTGGTGATAGCTCAGCACCTTCAGATCGGACTCCTCCAGCAAGTTTAACTAAAATATTGTCGAAAGATGGTAAAACGGTAACTGGTTTAACAGAAGCTGGTGCAACTGTTACAGTTGAAAATATAGCTGGCCAAGTGATCGGTTCTGCTAAAGCTGGAGCAGATGGGACATTCTTAATTAATTTGGATAAAGCGTACATTAATGGTGAAACACTAAAAGTTTCTGCTCAAGATGCTGCTGGTAATAGTACAGTTAAACAAGAGCTTATCGCTTCTGATATTACGGCTCCTACTTTAGCATATGCTATTTCTTCTAATGGTAAAACTATTACAGGTTTGACAGAGGCTAATTCAACTGTCACCGTCAAAGATTTATCTGGAAAAATCATTGGTACTGCAAAGTCTGATAATGATGGAAAATATACAGTCATACTAGATAAAGCTTATTTAAATGGTGAAAATCTTACTATTTCTGCCGAAGATTTAGCTGGTAATAAATCAACAATTCAAACAATTTTGGCTGACGATAAAACTGCCCCATCAAGTTTAACTGCAACGATTGATACTGCGGGT